>NZ_QAIM01000588.1:0-14508 GCF_003061035.1 Acidovorax sp. HMWF018 | reverse complement strand
CCCTATCACCAGCAAATTCAGGGCGTGACGCTTCGGCGCCGTGCCCCCAGCCCGATTTTTTACATCCTCCAGGAGACCCGCCATGAAAATGATCACCGCCGTCATCAAGCCCTTCAAGCTCGAAGAAGTCCGCGAAGCCCTGGCCGAATGCGGCGTGACCGGCCTCACGGTGACCGAAGTGAAGGGTTTTGGCCGCCAGAAAGGCCATACCGAGCTGTACCGCGGCGCGGAATACGTGGTGGACTTTCTGCCCAAGGTGAAGGTCGAGGTCGTCGTCAAGTCCGAGGATGTGGACCGCTGCGTGGACGCGATCGTGAACGTGGCGCGCACCGGCAAGATCGGTGACGGCAAGATTTTTGTGACCGCCGTGGAGCGCACGGTGCGCATTCGCACGGGCGATCTGGACGACGCAGCGGTCTGAGGTGACAACCCCCTGAGCCGTTTCTTACCTTGCCCTTTCTCTTGAACGGCTGCGCCATTCGAGAAAAAGAAGGTAACGCCAGCGCAAGCAAGCGAAGCGCCGCATGCGCAGCCTGTTGGCCCTTGCTCGGTGGCCTTGGCTTGTGGGCCGCTCGAGTTTCGGAGTGCGGGGGGAGTCAGATCACTGAGCGCAGCGGGACGGGCGCTTGGTCAGGCCCTGCGTCTTGCACCAGCGCGCGCAGCAGGGCTTCTGCATCGGTGGATGCGTGCAACAGGCCCATCTGCCATTCACCCATGAAGCCACTGGCCACGCTGCCCTGCAAGAAACCCAGCAGGCCGTCGTAGTAGCCCGCCACATTCAGCAAGCCCAAGGGCTTGTCGTGGTAGCCCAGCTGGCGCCAGGTCCACACTTCAAACAGTTCTTCAAAGGTGCCGATGCCGCCGGGCAAGGCGAGGAAGGCATCGCTGCGCTCTGCCATCATGGCCTTGCGTTCGTGCATGGTCTGCACGATGTGCAGCTCGTCACATTGGCGGTTGGCCAGCTCCTTGTCCACCAGCGCCTGCGGTATCACCCCCACCACCCGGCCGCCCGCCAGACGCGTCGCCTCGGCCACCGTGCCCATCAGGCCACTGCGGCCACCGCCGTATACCAGTTGTCCGTTGTGGGCGCCGATCCATTGGCCCACTGCCTGCGCCGCCTGGGCATAGGCGGGGTTGTCGCCGGGGCGCGATCCGCAATATACGCACACAGAAAAAGTGGGTTCAGCCATGGAAAAACCTCTGAAACAATGCGGCGGCCCAGATGCCAATGCACAGCAGCAAGGCCAGCAGAACCGCTGCGCTGCCCATGTCCTTGGCGCGTTTGGACAGGTCATGCCACTCGGGTCCGATGCGGTCGATGGCGGTCTCGATGCCCGTGTTGAGCAACTCCACAATCATCACGATGACCACGGAGCCCGCCAACAAGGCGACTTCGACCCAACTGCGGCCCAGCCAGAGAGACAGCGGCAGCAGCACCATGGCGGCGATGGCCTCCTGGCGGAAGGCCTTCTCGTTCCACCCGGCCCGCAGCCCTTCCATGGAATAGCCGGCGGCATGCCAGATGCGATTGAGGCCCGAGCGCGCCTTTTGGGGGTTGGCCGGAGCGTCCGTAGAAGGGGAGGAGGGTTGCATGCGCTTATTTTTTGGGAATTTCGTAGTGCACCAGCCGGGTGCCGGCCAACGCGTCGTGCCAGAACTGCCGCGTGGGGTGGAACCGGCTGAGCAGCGCCCAGATGGCCACCCAGCCCAGCACGATCACGGTGGACTCGCCTCCCGACAGGGAAAAAGGTGCGATTGCGGCCAGCGGCGGCAAAAACCACAGCCAGCTCATTACATACCGCAACAAGGCGCGCGGCTGGCTGATGGGTTGCCCTGCAGTGCCCACCACGCGGATGTGCCAGGTTTTCTGTGCGAGGGTCTGGCCTTTGGCCCAGAACCAGGTGAAATAAATACCGAACACCACAAAGAGAAAGGCCTGCAGCGCATGGCGGTTGTCCATCGCATTGCGCGTCTGGCTCAGAGTGCCAAACAGGTACCCGGCGATAAAGACCACGCCGAACATCAGCATGCCTTCGTACAGCCAGCAGGCCATGCGCCGCCACAGGTTGGGCGTGTGGCCGCCCGCAAGGACACCGCTTGATGCGTTGGCCTCAGGCTGGGGCGTGGTGGGAGAGGGAGAAGCGGACATTCCAGGTCAGGCCCGTCGGGCCAGGGCAGGTTGAAACCTACTGAGGATACAGGCCGGAGGTGTCAGGTGTTACCGCAGGGGTGCCGGGCGAGCCCGTGCTGTCGGCTCCGCCAGAGCCCAGGGGCGGAAGTACAGCAGGCACCGCACTGGGGATCGCCACGGGCGCTGTTTCCACGCCACCCGTAGAGGTTGCCGGCGCTGCGGATGCGGGGGTGGATGGCATCGCAGGCGCCGTCGGCTGAGGCACTGGGGCCGCAACGCGGGGTGAGTGGTCTACCACCGGTGGAATCTTGGGGGCGTTGGGGCGATCGGGGCTGGCTTGCGTTGCTGCGGGCACCTGGGCCAGCTTTTTGGGCGAGACAGGGCGCAGGGCCGTGGCAGCCCCGTGGGGATTGGGGGTCGCCTTGGAGGCCAACGCCTTGCGCTCTTCGTCAGACAGTGCCTGGTAGGCCTCCCACTGCGCCCGTTTGTCGTCCCCAGCCAGGCGCTTGGTGACCGCGTAGTTCAAGCGTGCCTGGTTGCGCTGCTGGGCACTCAGATTGGCCCAGTCGGTGATGCGGTCATGGAACTTGCGTTGTTCCTCTTCCGAAAGACTGGGGTAGTTGATGGCCAAGTCCAGCCAGCGGCGTTTCTGGGCTTCGCTGATCAGCGCCCAGCGTTCCGACAGCGGATACAGCGCTAGTTTTTGCGCCGTGGTGAGCGTGCCCCAGCCTGGTCCTGATTCCGTGGCAGGGGGCATGTTCACGGCTGACAGGTCTGTACGGGCGTTATTGGGGCGGGCCACTGCGGCCTCAGCGCCCGCTTGGAGCACTGTGCTGGGGGCCATGCGCATCTGCACCAACGCCTGCCAGCCACCAGCGGTAAGCGCACCCAGAAGCGCCAATGCCAGCACGAAGGCTGGCAGCGTGGAGGGAGCTTCAGAGGGGCTTGGGTGCATGCAGTCCAGAGTCAGGCAGATCAGTTTGACTGCGCGGAGGTCTTGAGGAATTGTACGAAGCCTGGGTCCGAATAAGCGGCGGGAGGCAGGTCATCGGTCAGCAGAGCGGCATCCACCTCGGCCACATCGTTGGCACTGCGTTCGTCCTGCGCGATGTTGATGACCACCAGTCCCACGACCAGCGCCAGTAGAGGCACGGCGGACACCAGGGCATTCCACCAGCCACCGCCTTCGCCGCCACGGCCCAGTGTGGCGGTGTTGCCTGCGTTGACCACCACTGCTGCGGGGGCGGCGCGATGCACCGGCGCGGTGACTTTGCGTTTGGCCAACGCCTGCATGCGCGAGGCGCGCAGCCGCTCAGAGATGTCATAGGGCAGGGCGTCGGTGCCGCTGGACAGGCGCGCCGTGACGCGCAGCGCAAAGCGCTCGGCAGCAGCTTCAGCTTGGGTCGGTGGGGTCTGTACAGTGTTCTTCATGGCTCGATTCCTTTGGCCTTCAGTGCCTTGCTGAGGGTTTGTATGGCGCGAAAGCAGTGTGTTTTGACACTGCCTTCGGAGCAGCCCATGGCGGCAGCCGTCTCTGCGACGTCCATTTCCTCCCAATAACGCATCAGGAACGCTTCCCGTTGACGTGGTGGCAACTCTGCAATTTCTTCTTCAATGCCCTGGAATATCTGGGCCCGGCGGGTCAGGTCTTCCGCGCTTTCGGCTTTGTCACCGTCTTCTGTCCCTGAGTACGCTTCGAGCAGATCAAAATCCGTGCCATCTTCACCTGGGCCTTCGAAGTCGCTCATGCTCGAAAACAGTGCATTGCGCGTCTTCTGGCGGCGAAACCAGTCCAGGGTGCAGTTGGAAAGAATCCGCTGGAACAGCATGGGCAGTTCGCCCGCCGGTTTGTCCCCGTAATGCTCGGCCAACTTGAGCATGCTGTCTTGCACGATGTCGAGCGCCGCTTCCTCGTTGCGAACGTGGTAGACCGAGCGCTTGAACGCGCGCTTTTCTACGCTTTTGAGGAAATCGGAAAGTTCTTGTTCGGTTGCCAAGACGGGTCAGCCCGGGAGGAGATCGGCGCAGATATCTGCAGTTTCGCAACTCAACGGCGCCGTAAAACCGCAGATTATCGCACCCGCCGGAGTTTTTTTCGGCTGCGGAGCGTTTTGTGAGTGTTGCAGTGCGATAATCCGCCTGCAATTCAAAAGGCAAACGGGTCACGGTCCGGCGCGGCAATCATCCCGCCCATGTCCTTGGCCTCAAGTTCCAAGCTGGCTTCACAAGAGCGCGTGCGAGGGGCACCCAAGGTTTTTCGTCAGAGAAATTCACAAAGGTTGATCGATCATGGAAATCTCCAAGGCTGAAATCTCTTCAGCAGCCGCTGCTTCGCAGGGCAACACATCTCCCGCTTCCGGTTCGCAGGACCTCATGGGTTCTGAGATCCTCATCAAGGCCCTCCAGGCAGAGAACGTCCAGTACATCTGGGGCTACCCTGGTGGCGCGGTTCTGTACATATACGACGCGCTCTACAAGCAAGACACCATCCAGCACGTGCTGGTGCGGCACGAACAGGCCGCCGTGCACGCAGCCGACGGCTACGCCCGCGCCACGGGTGAGGTCGGCGTGGCCTTGGTCACTTCGGGCCCCGGCTTGACCAACGCCGTGACCGGCATCGCCACCGCGTACATGGACTCGATCCCCATGGTGATCATTTCTGGTCAGGTGCCTACGCCCGCCATCGGGCTTGATGCCTTCCAGGAATGCGATACGGTCGGTATCACCCGCCCCATCGTCAAGCACAATTTTCTCGTCAAGGACCCACGCGACCTGGCCGCGACGATGAAGAAGGCCTTCCATATTGCCCGTACCGGCCGCCCAGGCCCTGTGGTGGTGGATGTGCCCAAAGATGTTTCCTTCAAGAAGGTGCCTTACACCGGCTACCCGCAAACGGTAGAAATGCGCTCGTACAACCCCGTGCGCAAGGGCCATGGCGGACAGATCCGCAAGGCCCTGCAGTTGCTGCTGGCGGCCAAGCGCCCTTATATCTACACGGGCGGCGGCGTGCTGTTGGGCAACGCCACCAACGAGCTGCGCACGCTGGTGGACATGCTGGGCTACCCGGTCACCAACACGTTGATGGGCCTCGGGGCCTACCCCGCATCGGACCGCAAGTTCCTGGGCATGCTGGGCATGCACGGCACCATCGAAGCCAACAATGCCATGCAGAACTGCGACGTGCTGCTGGCAGTGGGTGCGCGCTTTGACGACCGGGTGATCGGCAACCCCAAGCACTTCGCGCAGAACGACCGCAAGATCATCCACGTCGATATCGACCCGTCGAGCATCTCCAAACGCGTGAAGGTCGACATCCCGATCGTCGGTGACGTGAAGGACGTGCTCACCGAGCTGATTTCCATGATCCGCGAGAGCAGCACCCGCCCTGACGCCGGTGCCCTGGCTGCCTGGTGGGACACTATTGAAGGCTGGCGCAAGCGCGAGTGCCTGAAGTACAGCATGGGCAGCGGTGATGTGATCAAGCCACAGTACGTGGTAGAGACGCTGTGGAACATGACGAAGGATGGTGACACATACATCACATCCGACGTGGGGCAGCACCAGATGTGGGCCGCGCAGTACTACCGCTTCGACGAGCCGCGCCGCTGGATCAATTCCGGTGGTCTGGGCACGATGGGTGTGGGCATTCCCTATGCCATGGGGATCAAGCTGGCCAAGCCACAGTCCGAAGTGTTTTGTATTACGGGCGAAGGCTCGGTGCAGATGAACATCCAGGAACTGTCCACCTGCCTGCAGTACAACACGCCGATCAAGATCTGCTCGTTGAATAACCGTTATCTGGGCATGGTGCGCCAGTGGCAGGAGATCGAATACTCCGGTCGGTACAGCCACAGCTACATGGACGCGCTGCCCAACTTCGTGAAGCTGGCTGAGGCCTATGGCCACGTAGGGATGCTGATCGAGCACCCCAAGGACGTGGAGCCCGCATTGCGCGAAGCCCGCAAGCTCAAGGACCGCACGGTGTTCATGGACTTCCGTACCGACCCCACCGAGAACGTGTTCCCGATGGTGCAGGCCGGCAAGGGCATCACCGAAATGCTGTTGGGGTCGGAAGACCTTTAAGCCAAATCGGCCTCAGGCGCATGTTTTTCATGCGCTACCAGCTATCGAATAGATAGCATCTAAATTTTTTGACGAATCTATTGCCTGCCAAGCCCATGCATTACCGTGCATGGGGGAGGGCAGCAAAAAGAGGAATCTCTTCATCATGAAACACATCATTGCTGTCTTGCTGGAAAACGAGCCTGGTGCTCTTTCCCGCGTTGTGGGTCTGTTCTCGGCCCGTGGCTACAACATCGAGTCGCTCACCGTGGCGCCCACCGAGGATGCATCGCTGTCGCGCATGACCATCCAGACCACGGGCTCCGATGACGTGATCGAGCAGATCACCAAGCACCTGAACCGCCTCATTGAAGTGGTCAAGGTGGTTGACCTCACCGAAGGTGCCTACACCGAGCGTGAGCTCATGATGGTGAAGGTGCGCGCGGTGGGCAAAGAGCGCGAGGAGATGAAGCGCATGGCGGATATCTTCCGTGGCCGCATCATCGACGTGACCGAGAAGAGCTACACCATCGAGCTGACGGGCGACCAGTCCAAGAACGACGCGTTCCTGCAAGCCATCGACCGCACGGCCATCCTGGAAACCGTGCGCACGGGCGCCAGCGGCATCGGCCGGGGCGAGCGCATTTTGCGTGTGTAAGACAATTCACCCCGTTTTTCCCATTTCAATCCCCCCAACAACGCATTTCAACCGGAGCGACCCATGAAAGTTTTCTACGACAAAGACACCGACCTGAGCCTGATCAAGGGCAAGACCGTGGCCATCATTGGCTACGGCTCGCAGGGCCATGCCCACGCACAAAACCTGAACGACAGCGGCGTGAAGGTGGTGGTCGGCCTGCGCAAGGGCGGTGCCTCGTGGGACAAGGTTGGCAAGGCCGGCCTGAACGTGCTGGAAGTCAACGACGCCGTGAAGGCCGCCGACGTGGTCATGATCCTGCTGCCCGATGAAGACATCGCAGCCGTGTACAAGAACAACGTCGAACCCAACATCAAGCAAGGCGCTTCGCTGGCCTTTGCCCACGGTTTCAACGTGCATTACAACCAGGTCGTGCCCCGCGCCGATCTGGACGTGTGGATGGTGGCCCCCAAGGCCCCAGGCCACACCGTGCGCAACACCTACACCCAGGGCGGCGGCGTGCCCCACCTGGTCGCTGTGCATCAGGACAAGTCTGGCAAGGCCCGTGACCTGGCCCTGAGCTACGCAGCAGCCAACGGCGGTGGCAAGGCCGGCATCATCGAGACCAACTTCAAGGAAGAAACCGAAACCGACCTGTTCGGCGAACAAGCCGTGCTGTGTGGCGGTGCCGTCGAGCTGATCAAGATGGGTTATGAAACCCTGGTCGAAGCTGGTTACGCCCCCGAAATGGCCTACTTCGAATGCCTGCACGAGCTCAAGCTCATCGTGGACCTGATCTACGAAGGCGGCATCGCCAACATGAACTACTCGATCTCGAACAACGCCGAATACGGCGAGTACGTGACCGGCCCTGAAGTGATCAATGAGCAGTCGCGCGCTGCCATGCGCAATGCCCTCAAGCGCATCCAGAACGGTGACTACGCCAAGATGTTCATCCAGGAAGGCCGCCTGAACTACCCATCGATGACGGCCCGCCGCCGCAACACGGCCGACCACAGCATCGAAAAGGTGGGCGGCCAGCTGCGCGCCATGATGCCCTGGATCGCCAAGAACAAGCTGGTCGACCAGACCCGCAACTGATGTTTCGTTTCTGAAGCGTCAAAAGGCCACTTCGGTGGCCTTTTTCATTGGCGGGCGGCACGGTGTGCAGGCGCTACACTGCGGCCTTTGCCTTTTGCGCGCTTGGCAGTCGGCATTCCTGCGGGAAATGGTTCAATACTATAAATTTAATAGCTGCTTGTGCAATATTTGCAAGCGCTGGAGGTCTGTTTGATGCATGACGGCAATGAGTCCACCGAGAACCCCGGTGTGATGGTGCGCAAAAGGCGCAAAGGCATCTACATCCTGCCCAATCTGTTCACGCTGGCGGCCCTGTTTGGTGGCTTTTACTCCATCGTCATGGCCATGAATGGCCGGTTTGATCAAGCCGCGGTGGGCGTCTTCTGCGCCATGGTGCTCGACAGCCTGGACGGGCGCGTGGCCCGCATGACCAATACCCAGAGTGCGTTTGGCGAGCAGATGGACTCGTTGTCCGACATGGTGTCCTTTGGTGCTGCGCCTGCACTGATTGCGTATGAGTGGTCCCTGCAGGGT
The DNA here is from genome assembly GCF_003061035.1 of Acidovorax sp. HMWF018. Classification (NCBI taxonomy): domain Bacteria; kingdom Pseudomonadati; phylum Pseudomonadota; class Betaproteobacteria; order Burkholderiales; family Comamonadaceae; genus Acidovorax; species Acidovorax sp. HMWF018. The sequence continues at coordinate 6,064 of NZ_QAIM01000588.1, read as the reverse complement.
CTGGGCCGCTGGGGCTGGATTGCTGCGTTTGTGTACTGTGCCTGTGCGGCGCTTCGCCTGGCGCGCTTTAACGTGAATACGGGCGTTGTGGACAAGCGCTATTTCCAGGGGCTGCCTTCACCAGCCGCTGCGGCCTTGGTGGCAGGGTTTATCTGGTTGATGACCGAGCTGGGCGTGCGTCCCGGCGAAGACCACTGGCTGACATGGAGCCAGGTGACCTGGATCATGTTCTCCTTCACGCTGTATGCAGGGCTCACCATGGTGACCAATGTGCCGTTCTACAGCTTCAAGGATGTGCAGATGAAAAAGAGCGTGCCTTTTGCTGCCATCGTGCTCATCGCGCTGGGCATCGCTGTCATCAACATTCACCCCCCTATCGTGCTGTTTGGTGTGTTCGTGTTCTATGGCCTGAGTGGTTATGGCGTGTACGCCTGGCGCAAGGCCAAAGGGCAGCACAGCAGCGTGATCAGCACCTCTACCGACGAACCCGACGAGCGCGGTCTGCACAAGTGATGACCGTGATATCCGGCCAGTTGTGCTACATTGCGCGATATGAATTTGTTTGCTTTGGCGCTACTGCTACCTCCCCACGGGCGGAGACAGTAGGCGCACGCGCACACTTTTCCACAAAGGCCCGTTTGCACCCGCGACGGGCCTTTTGTTTTGGGCGCCAGATTTCTACGTTGCGGGGCCCCACCCACTGATACCAGGAGAACAACATGGCTGACAAACTGATCATTTTCGATACCACCTTGCGCGATGGGGAGCAGTCTCCCGGCGCCTCGATGACCAAGGACGAGAAGCTGCGCATTGCCCGCCAGCTCGAGCGTCTGAAGGTGGATGTGATCGAGGCCGGTTTTGCAGCCAGCTCCAATGGCGACTTTGAAGCCGTGCAGGCGATTGCCAACGCCATCAAGGAGTCCACCATCTGTTCCCTGTCTCGTGCCAATGATCGTGATATTTCACGCGCTGCCGAGGCCCTCAAGGGCGCGGCGAGTGCCCGCATCCACACCTTCATTGCCACTTCGGCGTTGCACATGGAGAAAAAGCTGCGGATGACGCCTGACCAGGTGCTGGAGCAGGCCAAACAGTCGGTCCGTTTCGCCCGCAACCTGGTGGGTGACATCGAGTTCAGCCCTGAGGACGGCTACCGCAGCGACCCCGACTTTTTGTGCCGCGTGCTGGAAGCCGTGATTGCAGAAGGTGCCACCACCATCAACGTACCCGATACCGTGGGCTATGCCGTTCCGGAGCTGTACGGCAACTTCATCAAGACACTGCGCGAGCGCATCCCCAATAGCGACAAGGCGATCTGGTCGGTGCATTGCCACAATGATCTGGGCATGGCGGTGGCCAACTCGCTCGCCGGTGTGAAGATTGGCGGTGCGCGGCAGGTCGAATGCACCATCAACGGTCTGGGTGAGCGCGCCGGTAACTGCTCCCTCGAAGAGGTGGTGATGGCAGTCAAGACCCGCCGTGACTACTTTGGCCTTGAACTGGGGATTGATACCCAGCACATCGTCGCAGCCAGCCGCATGGTCAGCCAGACCACTGGTTTTGTGGTGCAGCCCAACAAGGCCGTGGTGGGTGCCAACGCATTTGCTCATGCCAGCGGTATCCACCAGGATGGCGTGCTCAAGGCACGCGATACCTACGAGATCATGCGGGCGGAAGATGTGGGCTGGAGCGCCAACAAGATCGTGCTGGGTAAGCTCAGTGGTCGTAACGCCTTCAAGCAGCGCCTGCAGGAACTGGGTGTCAGCCTGGATAGCGAAACCGAAGTCAACACCGCTTTCACACGCTTCAAGGAATTGGCTGATCGAAAGAGCGAGATCTTTGACGAAGATATCTTGGCACTGGTGAGCGACGAGAGCGTGACTGCTGAAAAAGAGCAATACGGGTTCGTATCGTTGTTCCAGCAAAGCGAAACCGGTGAGCAGCCCCGTGCACGTATTGTGTTCACCGTGGATGGGCAGGAAGTGCGCGGCGAGGCCGAGGGCAACGGTCCTGTCGACGCCTCGCTCAAGGCCATCGAATCGCATGTGAAGAGTGGCGCCGAAATGGTGTTGTATTCCGTCAATGCCATCAGTGGCTCTACCGAGAGCCAGGGCGAGGTCACCGTGCGGTTGCAGAACAGCGGGCGTGTGGTGAATGGGGTGGGCGCGGACCCAGACATCGTAGTGGCGTCGGCGAAAGCCTACCTTAGCGCTTTGAACAAGTTACAAAGTAAAGCCGATCGGGTGGCCGCACAAGGCTGAGTGGTCAATTTATAATTCACTCACTTTCTCGGAAAGTCGCGCAAGGTATTGATCTTGCGCGACTTTTTTTGATTCTGTACACTGCTCAATAATTCTTACCGTTTGGAGCACTTTGATGCACCATCGCCGCAACGCTGCAGTGAATCGATTTTTCCAGTGGATGGGTTTCGCGCTCGTGAGCGCTGCCCTCATTTCCCCCTCTGTGCATGCGGCAGATGTCAAAAAGCCAGGGGTCAAAAAACAGCAGGTCAGCGCAAGCAACGCCAAGCGTGCCGTGGCACCACGCAAGGTGGCCGCCAGCATCAAGCCCACGCGCGTCGCTGCCCGGACTGCCAAAGCACCTACCAAGGTGGCGTTTGTTCCAGCCAAGCCCTCTTTCGGCCAGATGGCGGGCTTGCACGAGGTCAATGATCCGCTGGACCTCAAGTCCAGCGTAGCGCTGGTGGTGGACCAAGACACCCATGAGGTGTTGCTCCGCAAGAACGATCAGGCTGTGCTTCCCATCGCCTCGCTGACCAAGCTCATGACGGGCATGCTCATTTCGCAGGCCAAGTTGCCCATGGACGAACCTGTCACCATCACGCAGGACGATGTAGATACCGAAAAGGGGAGCCGGTCGCGTCTGACCGTGGGTACCACGCTAACGCGTGGCGAGATGCTGCACTTGGCGCTGATGTCCAGCGAGAACCGGGCAGCCCATGCACTGGGTCGTACTTACCCGGGTGGGTTGGAGGTCTTTGTGACGCAAATGAACGCCAAGGCCAAGTCGCTGGGCATGAACGATACCCACTATGTGGAGCCCACGGGTCTGTCCAGCCGTAACCAGTCCAGTGCCCGCGATCTTGCAACGCTGGTGGGTGTGGCGCATGGAGATCCTTTGTTGCGCGAGCTGTCCACTTCCCCCGGCTATGAAGTGGCGGTGGGCCATAAGACGCTTCAGTACAACAACACCAACGGTCTCGTGAAAAATCCTACCTGGGACATCGGTCTGCAGAAGACCGGTTATATCTCCGAGGCAGGGCGCTGCTTGGTGATGCAAGCCCAGGTGGCGGGACGCAAATTGATCATGGTGTTCCTGGACTCTGCAGGTAAATTCAGTCGACTGGGCGATGCCGAGCGGGTGCGCCGCTGGGTGGAGTCGAATCCTTCGTTGGCCGCACCTTTACAGGCGGTACGGAGCAACAACGGCTGATAGGCAGACATCTCCCCACATGCGCCTGGCAGGCTGGTCCTGTCAGGCGTTTTCTTTTGTAGTGCGAGTCCGGCCTCGCAAACGGTCTTGGGTAAACAGGGTCAGCGGGCATCTCTTGTCTTGAGTGGGTTGGGATGCGATGAGCTGGCAAGACCATGCCGGAGGCTTGCTGCGCGTGTCCCACGCACACCGTGCAGCGCTTGCCTCGATGCCTCAATACGCCACTGCGGCCCCGCCAATGGCGCCATTGGCAAATGGGGTGTGGATGCAGAACATCAGCGCAATTCGGTGCGTTGGTTGGTGATTGGGTTATGACTCGCGTCGGTACTTGGCGTATAGCCCAGGGCCAGTGAAATTTCGTTCGCCGTTGCTTGCAGCTTGGGCAGCCAGCCTTCATCCAGTCTGTCAGCGGGGGCAGAAATGGACAGGCCTGCTACCAGTTTTCCCTGGTCGTCATACACACCGGCTGCCATACAGCGCACGCCCAACTCAAGCTCTTCGTTATCGCGGGCAATACCGTATTGCCGGGCCTTTGCCAGTTCCCGCTCCAGCACGGGCAGCTGGGTGATGCTGTTGCGGGTGTGGCCTGCAAGACCGGTGCGGGTGGCATAGGCACGAACGCGCTGGGGGTCATCCAGTGCGAGGAAGAGCTTTCCTGTAGAGGTCAGGTGCAGTGGCGCCCTGCCGCCAATGGCGCGCACGACCTGCATGCCCGACCGCTCACTGTAGGCACGCTCCACATACACAATCTCGTCGCCCTGGCGCATGCTCAGATTCACGGGCTGCTGGATCAGCTTGTGCAGACTGCGCATGGGGGTCAGCGCTGCATCACGAACGCTCAGGCGTGCCTTCACCAGGTTGCCCAGCTCCAGCAGTCGCATGCCCAGCCGGTAGCTGCCCGATTCGGGGCGGTCCACAAACCGTCCGATGGTCAGGTCGTTCAGGATGCGGTGGGTCGTAGAGGGGTGCAGCCCTGTCTTCTCGCTGATTTCCTTGAGGGAAATCGCCTCTTCACGAGAAGCCAGAACATCGATCAGAGTGAACATGCGCTCAAGCACCTGAACGCTGGGTTTGAGAGGGATGCTGGAATCGGTTTTTTTCATGAGCGGCTATGGTGCGAAGGCCGCCACATTTTATCTTGTGAAATGTTAACGCGTATTCAGGTGCTCGCGTGACCGGTGTCTGCTACCCGGTGCCATAGCCCATCGGTACGGATTTCATGGGGCACAAAGCGTGCCTTGTAGTTCATCTTGGGGCTGGTTTCTATCCAGTACCCCAGGTAGACATGGGGCAGGCCCAGTGCATGGGCTTGCGCAATTTGCCACATGACGTTGTAGGTGCCGTAACTGCAATGGGGCTCGGGTTCGTAAAACGTATACACGGCAGACAGGCCGTCATCGAGCACGTCAAGAATGGAGACCATCTTGAGCGCACCGGGTTCGCCTGATGCGTCGGTCTCGCGGAACTCCACCAGTCTTGAGTTCACCCTGCTTTGCAGCAGAAACTGTGTGTACTGGTCGACGCTGTCATGGTCCATGCCACCGCCTGCATGGCGGCCGTTCTGGTAGCGCAGGTACAGCTGGTAATGTTCGGGCACAAAACACAGCCGTAGCACCCGGGCCTGCAGTTGGCCGTGGCGTGTTGCCGCGCGTCTTTGGCTGCGATCAGGCTTGAATTCGTTGACCAGGACCCGCAGCGGTGTACACGCCTGGCATCCGTCGCAATAGGGGCGGTAGGTGAACATGCCACTGCGGCGAAACCCTTTGGTTACGAGATCGGAATAGAGATCGCTCTGGATCAGATGGCTGGGAGTGGCGACCTGCGATCGTGCCTGACGGTCCGGCAGGTAACTGCAGGGGTAGGGGGCTGTCGCGTAAAACTGCAGGGTCTGCAGTGGAAGGTCATTGAGTTGCGTCATGCCGGATCGATCTTTGGTGGCAGCAGCTCGTTCCAGTATACGGGCTCAAATCTCCAGGGGATGGCAGGCTGTTGTCGCGCTTTGTCCACATGTACCAGGAAATCGACACGGGGTATTTCCCGGCCGCCCAGGGAGGTCAGGTGCTGCGTATTCTGCTGGCAGTCAATCAAGGTGATGCCATGGCGGCGGCACAGGCAGACCAAGGCTGCAAGAGCGATCTTGGAGGCGTCGGTCGCATGGGCAAACATGGATTCTCCGAACACCGCACGACCCAGTGCCACGCAGTACAGGCCCCCAATGAGTTGGTCGTCCACCCAGGTTTCCACGCTGTGGGCATGGCCTGCTCGGTGTAAATCAGTGTAGGCGTTCACCATCTCCGGCACGATCCAGGTTCCAGCCTGGCCCTCGCGTTCCTTGCTGGCACAAGCCGTGATGACGTCCTGGAATGCGCTATCGACGCGTATTTCGCAACGCACTTGCCTGCGAAACGCCTGCAGCCGTCTGTTCAGTGATCGATGCAGCCGAAATTCCGACACTGGCAGCACCATGCGCGGATCGGGTGCCCACCACAGGATGGGTTGCCCAGGGCCATACCAGGGAAAGGTACCCTGCGCATACGCGGCACGGAGGCTGTTCACATCCAGCGCACCACCTGCGGCCAGCAGTCCCGGCGCAGGGTCACCCTCTCCCCATGCA
>NZ_QAIM01000587.1:2278-2695 GCF_003061035.1 Acidovorax sp. HMWF018 | reverse complement strand
CCACCGGCCCCCAGGCCAGCAGCAACAGCCCGGCAGCAATCAGCGAGGCGCCCATCAGCGCCAGGCCCCGCTCACCCAGCAGCGCCAGCCAGCGGCGTGCCAGCAAGCTGTAGATAAGCCCGCCCACGCCATACAGCACCATCACCCCGCCGGCCGCCGAGGCCGACAGCCCAAACCCGTCCACCATGCGTGCGGGCACAAAAGCCAGCGTGCCAAAGGCCAGAGCGCCCTCCACCGCCACCACGGTCAGCACCCAGCGCACCCGGGGCATGCGCAGCAGCGCGGCCGTGTTGGCCAGGTAAGCCGACAGCGAAAACGCGGGCGGCACCGCATTGCCAGCCGCAGGTGCCGGCGTTCTGGCCGCCATAGCGCGGGCCTGCCGCCAGAGCAGGCTGGCGGCGGTCAAAAACAGCAGCG
>NZ_QAIM01000587.1:0-2268 GCF_003061035.1 Acidovorax sp. HMWF018 | reverse complement strand
ACCATCAGCTGTGCCAAAGTCTCCTGACGCTGCTCGTACGGCACGTTGTCGCCAATCCATGCCATCGACAGCGGGATGATGCCTGCCGCCGACGCCCCCATGGCCGCACGCGCCGCCACCAGCACCGGCAGCGTGGGCGCCAGCGCCGTCACGCCGCTGAAGAGCGCACAGGCAAACGTGGCGCCAATCACCACCCGCACCTTGCCCAGCCGGTCGCCCAGGGGGCCATAGAACAACTGCAGCACGCCATAAGACACGGCAAACGCCGCGATGACGGCCGACGCATCGCCCGTAGTGACAGAAAACTCGCGTGCCAGGGACACCAGCATCGGGTCGCAGACACGCATGGAAGCCATGCTGCAAAAGGCTGCCAGGCTGATCACCCGCAGCATCGTCGAAGAAGAGGTCATATGACCCGATTGTGGTGCGGCCAGCGCAAGGTTGCTGGCGCGGGGCGGCATGCACCCCGGTGGCTCAAGGTCAGGGACGGGCGCGTTGGACACACCAGCGCGTTCCGTTGATGGTTGGCGAACGACATCCAGCGCATCAACCCGCCCAACGCCCACCGGGACGGACTGACTGCAAACGGCGAACGCCGAACGACGAACGGTCGGGAGCAGCCGTCCTCAGCCCTTGCCCACATTGAAACTGGTGTCGAACGTGCCCCGCACATCCAGCCTCTGCTTGATGAGGCCTGCCGCCAGATAAAAGTCGGCCGTCTTCTGCTGGTCGGCCAGCACCTGGGCGTCGATGTCCTGCCAGCGGGTGGCGCGGCGCTCAAACTGCAGCTGCGCCGCATCGGCCGGAATGCCCACGATGCGCGCCAGCGACTGGCCAAACGGCTTGGCGTTCTGGTACGACCACACCTGCGCACGCGCCACGCGCTCCTTGAAGTCCGCCAGCGCTGCACGCTTTTCTGCCAGGGCCGCATCGGTGGCCGCCAGAAAGCTCAGGCCCGACCACAGGCCCCGGCCGCTGACCAGCACGCGCGCATGACCGCTGGTCTCGGCCAGCGCGGTGTAGGGCTCCCACGTGGCCCAGGCATCGACCGAGCCCTGCGTCAGCGCCAGCTTGGCGTCTGGCGGCGGGATGAAGCGCAGCTGCACATCGTCGGCCTTGAGGCCTGCCGACTCCAGCGCCTTGAGGGTGACCAGATGGCCGATGGAGCCCCGGTTGGTGGCAATGCTCTTGCCCTTGAGGTCGGCCGCCGTCTTGAGCGGCGAGTGGGGCGCCACCAGCACGGCCGTGCCGTAGGCATCTGAGCGGCTGGCCGCAAACGCCTTGACCCGGCTGCCCGCCGCCAGCGTGAACAGCAGCGGCGCATCGCCAATGGGGCCAAAGTCCACCGCGTTGGCGTTGAGCGCCTCCGCCAGCGGCGCAGCCGCCGGGAACTCGCTCCACTTGATGTCGTAGGGCAGGTTCTTGAGCTCACCCGCTGCGTCCAGCAGCGCCTGCAGCCCACCCTTCTGGTCGCCCGCACGCAGCAGCACGCGTGACGAGTTTTGGGCATGGGTGAGGACGGGCGACAGGAACGAACTGGCAGCGACCGAGGCGGTCAGCAGATGGTGGAATTGGCGGCGCAGCATGGTGTGGTCAATGAAGACAAGGTTGATTCGGCATTCATTGCATCACCCACCCCACGCGGCGCCAACGAAGGCTTGCAAGCATCCATATGCGGTTTTCGCATGCGCGCGGGGTATGGGTGGGGTGGCCCGCTGGCCTGTGGCGCTCAGTAGCCGCGCTCCCTGTCCACCACGTCGTGCAGCGGCAGCCCGGCCACAAAGCGCTGCAGGTTGCCCACAAACTTGCGCGCCGTCACCTCCGCAGCCCCTTGTGCGGCCCACGACACATGCGGCGTGATGCGCACACGCGAGTGGTGGTACAGAGGGTGGCCGTCGGGCAAAGGCTCGGGGTCTGTCACATCCAGCGTGGCGCCCGACAGGCGGCCCGCATCCAGCGCCTGCAGCAGTGCCTGCTGGTCCACCAGGGCGCCGCGCGCAATGTTCACCAGGTGCAGCCCCGGCCGCGCATGGGCCAGCGTGGCCGCGTTGATGAGGTGGTAGGTCTGCGCGGTGATGGGCAGGGCCAGCACCAGGTGGTCAGACGCTGCCAGCAGCTGCTCGATGGAGCCCACCGCCTGCACGCCTTCATCCCCTTCACCCCCTCCATCCACCGGCGCACCCCCACGCCGCAGCACCACCACCTGCATGCCCAGCGCCTGTGCACGCACGGCCACCGCGCGGCCAATGGCGCCATAGCCCGCAATGC
>NZ_QAIM01000586.1:16552-16921 GCF_003061035.1 Acidovorax sp. HMWF018 | reverse complement strand
GGGCGCCAGGGGCGCAGGCACACGGCGCGGGGCACCGAAGCGGCCCAGGGGGCCCGCAAAATCGCACAGCGTGGGGTCGATCAGCACGTTGAGGCCCGCCACCTGCAGCAGCATGGAGACATGGCCCAGCCAGGTGATCACGGGGGCCTGCTGGCGCTGTGCCAGGCGCGCGGGGTCCACGGGCTGCGTCCACTGCCGGGCAAAGGCCCCGTAGCCGCCCGCAGGCTCGCTGCGCGGCTTGAAATCGCCGCGCAGCGAGCGCCAGACCATTTCGTACCAGGGGAAGTTGCCGATCACCACGTCAGGGTGCGTGTTGGCAAAGCGGCGGGGCGGTGAGGTCATGGCGGGGGCTGCGTCCGTGCAAAAAGA
>NZ_QAIM01000586.1:12810-16542 GCF_003061035.1 Acidovorax sp. HMWF018 | reverse complement strand
GTCCTCTGCCACGCCAGCGGCAGGGCCCGCCACGGTGTCAGCTGCCCGCCACCACGTCCCGCGCCGCAAAACGCACGCTGAAGCGTGCGCCGGGCGGAGTCTGGCCAGGGCGTGCGTCTTCGAGCGTGACCTCGGCATCGTGCTTGCTGGCAATCTCGAGCACGATGGGCAGGCCCAGGCCGGAGCCGTCGGCCTCGCTGCCCAGGGCGCGGTAGAACGGCTGGAACACCAGCTCGCGCTCGGCCTCGGGCACGCCGGGGCCGGAGTCCTCGACCTGCAGCAGCAGCACATGGCCGAAGGTGTCGGCCAGCACGCGGGCAGTGACCACGCCGGGCTTGTCGGGCGTGGAGGGCGTGTAGTTGATGGCGTTGTCCACCAGGTTGCGCACGAGCTCCTTGAGCAGCGTGGGGTTGCCGTCGATCAGCACGCCCGGCGATCCAGGCTCGGCGCCGTCGTAGCCCAGGTCGATGTGCTTGTCGAGCGCACGGGGCACCGAGTCGCGCACCACCTCGATCACCAGGCGCGCCAGGTCGCAGGGCTGGCGGGCAATGCCCACGCCGCTGCCCTCGGCCCGCGCCAGCGCCAGCAGCTGGTTGACGGTGTGCGTGGCGCGGATGCTGGAGCGTCCGATCTGCTGCAGCGAGCGCTTGAGCTCTTCGGTGCTGGTGCCTTCGCGCTGGGCCAGGTCGGCTTGCATGCGCAGGCCCGCCAGCGGGGTCTTGAGCTGGTGGGCTGCATCGGCCAGAAAGCGCTTTTGCGTGGCCAGCGAATCGTTCAGCCGCGTGAGCAGGTCGTTGACGGACGACACCAGCGGCGCCACTTCGAGCGGTACGGTGCGGTCGTCCAGCGGCGAGAGGTCGTCGGGGTTGCGCGCGCGGATGCGCTGCTCCAGCTGGTTGAGCGGCTGGATGCCGCGCGCCAGCGCCAGCCAGACCAGCAGCACGGCCAGCGGCAGGATGACGAACTGCGGCAGCATCACGCCCTTGATGATTTCGGTGGCCAGCACGCTGCGTTTTTCGCGCGTCTCGGCGACCTGGACCAGCGCCACCGGCGTGTCTTTCAGCGGCAGGCGCACCCAGATGTAGGCCACGCGAATGTCGATGCCGCGCATCTCGGCATCGCGCAGCCGCACCTCGCCCGACAGGGGCACCTCGTCGCTCGGGGGCTCGGGCAGTTCGCGCTCGCCCGAGAGGAACTCGCCGCCCGGGCCGATGACCTGGTAATACACGATGTCGGAGTCGTCGGCGCGCAGGATCTCGCTGGCGGGCTGGGGCAGGTTGAACTGGGCCTTGTCGCCCACCACGCTCACCAGTTGGGCGAGGGCGTGGGCGTTGTACTCCAGCGCCCGGTCAAACGGCTTGTTGGCCAGGCCCTGCGCCACGAGCCAGGTCAGCGCCAGGCTCACGGGCCACAGCAGCAGCAGCGGCGTGAGCATCCAGTCCAGGATTTCGCCGAACAGGGAGCGCTGCTCGCGCTGGAAGATCTTCACAGCGGCCGCCGTGGCATTTTTGATGCCAAAACACCCGATAGCGCCAGATTCATATGCACAAGCTGCTATCGTTTTGATAGTTAATTGGGGATCTTCTCAAGGCAGTAGCCCAGGCCGCGCACGGTGGCGATGCGGATGGGCCCGCCTTCGATCTTCTTGCGCAGGCGGTGGATGTAGACCTCGATGGCGTTGTTGCTCACCTCCTCGCCCCACTCGCACAGGCGCTCCACCAGCTGCTCCTTGCTCACCAGGCGGCCGGCGCGCTGCAGCAGCACCTCCAGCAGGCCCAGCTCGCGGGCGGACAGCTCGATCATCTTGCCGTCGATGGTGGCCACGCGGCCGGCCTGGTCGTACACCAGCGGGCCGTGCTTGATGGCGCTGCTGGTGCCGCCCATGCCCCGGCGCGTGAGGGCACGCACGCGGGCTTCGAGCTCTTGCAGGCTGAAGGGCTTGGCCATGTAATCGTCGGCGCCAAAGTCCAGGCCCTTCACGCGTTCTTCCACGCTGTCTGCGGCGGTGAGGATGAGCACCGGCAGGGCGGAGCCCCGGCCGCGCAGCTTTTTCAGCACCTCCAGCCCATGCATCTTGGGCAGGCCCAGGTCCAGGATGAGCAGGTCGAACTCGTTGTTGGTCATGAGCGCCGCGTCGGCCTCGCTGCCGCTGGCGACATGGTCCACCACGGCGCCCGAGGCACGCAGCGTGCGCAGCAGGCCATCGGCCAGCACCTGGTCGTCTTCGGCAATGAGGATGCGCATGCGGACTGTCTCCTTGGGTGGTGCGGCCCGTGGGCGGGCCTGTGTCGTCATTGTCTGCCTGTGCGAGGATTTTAGGCGCCAGCTCCCTGTCCGGCGCCTTTGGCTGGCTGCAAGCTGGGGACACGGAAAATGGCGGCCATGCACATCTTGCTCATCGAAGACGACCTGGACCTGGGCCAGCCCCTGCTGCAAGCCCTGCAGCAGGGCGGCTTCACGGTGCAATGGCTGCGCAGCGTGGCCGCCACGCCGCCCCTGCCCGACGCCAACGAGGTCGCCGCCGTGCTGCTGGACCTGACCCTGCCCGACGGCCAGGGCATGGCGTTGCTGCGTCGCTGGCGCCGCGCGGGCCTCAGCCTGCCGGTGATCGTGATCACGGCCCGCACCGCCTTGCAGGACCGGCTTGACGGCCTGGACGGCGGTGCCGACGACTACGTGCTCAAGCCCTTCGATGTGCCCGAGCTGCTGTCGCGCTTGCACGCCGTGTTGCGGCGCAGTGCGCGCCAGGCCAGCGAGGAGTGGACGCTGGGCGCGCTGCGCGTGGCGCCCCGGCGGCACGAGGCCTGGGTGGGCGACGAGCCCCTGGCGCTGTCGCCGCGCGAGTTCCGGCTGCTGGTGGAGCTAGCGCGCGAACCCGGCAAGGTGGTGGCCAAGAACGTGCTTGCCCAGCGTCTCGAACCCCTGGGCGACGCGCTGGACGCCGCCACGCTGGAGGTGCATGTCTCCAACCTGCGCAAGAAGATCGGCGCAGAGCGGGTGGTCACGGTGCGTGGCGTCGGCTACCGGCTGCAGCCATGACACCACCTACCGAAACCCCCGCGCCCCCACGCGGCTGGTGGGGCCCGAGCCTCATGCGCCGCACCCTGCTGGCGCTGCTCGCGGCCATGGCGTTGGTGTGGCTGGTGCTGCTGGGCCAGGCGGCCATCACCCACTACCGCGCCATGGACACCAACCCCGGCGTGCGCCAGCTCGCGCAGGGGCTGGCAGGGGCGCTGGCCACGCTGGAGCAACCCGCCGAGGCCCGCGCGCTGGTGCACGGCATGGCCCACACCCTCAACGCCATGCGCGCCGATGTGGACCTGCTGCAGGGCACCTTGGTGCTGCTGCAGCTGCAGGACCGCACAGGCCAGCTTCTGCATAGCAGCACGGCCGGTGTGCGCGCGGTGGTGCTGGCAGGCGACGCGGGCCATGCCGCGATGGACGTGGCCGGCACACCCCATTGGGTGGCCTGGGAAAGCACGGGCCCCTGGCGCGTGGTGGTGGCCGAGCCCCGCTTGGCCGATGCGCGGCTGCTGGGCTTCATGGGCGAAGACCTGGCGGCCTCGGTGCTGCTGGCGCTGCCGCTGGTGGGCCTGCCGCTGTGGCTGGCCGTGCGCACCGGGCTGCGCCCGCTGGCGCGGCTGGATGCCCAGATCGCCGCGCGCTCGGCCAACGACCTGCGGCCGCTGCAGCACCTTCCGCCCCAGCGCGAGCTGCACGGCCTGGCCCAGT
>NZ_QAIM01000586.1:11996-12800 GCF_003061035.1 Acidovorax sp. HMWF018 | reverse complement strand
CTGCTGGCCCGCCTGCGGGCCCACCTGGCGCGCGAAAAGGCCCTGGTGCACGACGCGGCCCACGAGCTGCGCACGCCCATGGCCGTCATCGCCACCCAGGCCCATGTGCTGGCGCAAGCCCCCGAAGGCCCCGCACGCGCGCAGGCCAGCGAGGCGCTGACGCGCGCCGTGCAGCGCGCCGCGCATCTGAGCGAACAGCTGCTCATGCTGGCAGCCCTGGAAGAAGCCCCCGCGCTGGACCCCGCCGTGCCCCAGGACCTGATGGCGCTGCTGCAGGACTGCCTGGCAGAGCGCGCGGGCTGGGCCGAGGGCCTGGGCGTGGAGCTGTCGCTGGACGGCCCGGACACCCTGGAGCTGCCGTTGGACCGCCAGCTGCTCTGGTCCGCCCTGGGTAATGTGCTGGACAACGCGCTCAAGCACGGCTGCGGCCCCGGTGCGGGGCGCGAGGTGCAGTTGCGGGTGTGGCAGGAGGGCGGCGACGTGGTGGTCTGGATTGCCGACGACGGCCCGGGCATAGCGGCCGGCGAGCAAGACCGGGTGTTCGAGCGCTTCTGGCGCTCGCCGCGCGCGCGCAGCAGCGGATCGGGCCTGGGACTCACCATTGCGCAGCAGGCCATCGGCCACCTGGGCGGGCAGGTCCGCCTGGGGCCGGGGCTGCACGGGCGGGGCGTGGGCTTCACGCTGCGTTGGCCGGTGGCGGGCTGACAACCCGCACCCGGCAGCTCCACGCCCAGCGCAGATCTTTGGGTTCGCCCAAGGTTCGCGTTTCAACAATCCCGGCATCTTCTTCACTTCACGAGATGC
>NZ_QAIM01000586.1:0-11948 GCF_003061035.1 Acidovorax sp. HMWF018 | reverse complement strand
TCCCGGGGGCCGTCGTCGTCGCCACCGCCGCAGGCCTGTCCACGCTAGGCGGCGTGCTCACCGCCTGCGGCGGTGGCGACGACGACGGCCCCCGGGAAGCCCACAAGCGGGTGCAGACCCTGGCCCAAGGGCTGGTGAAGCAGGGCGTGGTGGGTGCCGCAGCCGGGTGGGCGGACCCGCGCCAGGTCCGCACAGCCGTCGCGGGGCTGCGCCGCCTGGGTGGCAATGCGCCCCTGGCCACCGGCGACCTGATGGCCATCGGCTCCAACACCAAGGCCATGACGGCCTGCGCGGCCGCGAGTGTGGTTGACCAGGGCCTGCTGCGCTGGGACAGCACGCTGGCCCAGACGCTGCCCGAGCTGGCGCAGAGCGCCCTGCCCGCCTACCAGCAGATCACGCTGCGCGACCTGCTGGACCATCGCGCCGGGGTGATGGGTTTTTCAGCCATTGAAGACGTGGACCTGTTCGTGAATGCAGTGGGCCCTGAGGTGCTGGCGCGCTGGCAGCAACCTGCGGAGGCAGAGGCGTTCTTCCTGCAGTGGCTGCTGCGCCAGCCGCCCGTTCGCGGGACGGGCGCGGACCCTGGCTTTGCCTACTCCAATGCAGGCTATGCGCTGGCGGCCCGCATGCTGCGCGCGGCCACGGGCTTGGGGTGGGCGGATCTGCTGCGCCAGCGCGTGGCCCAGCCACTGGGCCTTTCGCTCTTTGTGGGAGAGCCGATGCGTGCGGGCAGCCAGCAGCCCGCCGGGCATGAAATCCTGGACGGGCGGCTGCAGCCCCTGCCCCTGGCCGAGGCGCCGGAACGTGTGTGGCTGGAGGTCCTGGACCCGGCAGGCGCCGTGAGCCTGACGGTGGAGGAGGACGCGCGGTGGCTGCAGTGGCATCTGCGGGCATTGCGCGGCGACGCCACCCCCTTGCCGCGCAGCTACGTGAAGGGTCTTCAGGACCTGGGGCACGCCCCCGCAGGCCGCTATGGCCTGGGTTGGCTGGTGCATGCGGCGCACGGCACGGGCTGGCTGCTGCACAACGGCCAGGACGCGGGCTTTCAGGCCATGTCGGTGGTCGCACTCGATGGTTCGCGCGCGGGCCTGGCCCACAGCAACATCGCCACGGCAGAGAGCATGGGCCTGCTCTACGAAGGGGTCTCCACGCTGGTGGCCTGAGCCCGCCGGGCCTGCGTCGGGTGCTCAGCGCGGATCGTGTGCCAGCAGCCTCTGCACCAGGGTCTTGAGGTCCGCCTGCAGCCGCGCCATGCCCTCGGGCATCTGGGCGAGCGTCTGCTCGTCCATGTAGAGCTTGCGGTTGATCTCGACCTGGATGCTGTGGCGGTGCTGCGCGGGGTTGCCGTAGCGGCGCACCAGCTCCACGCCCTTGTAGGGGTGGTTGTATTCGACGCTGTAGCCGCATGCGCGCAGGTGCTCGCAGATCAGTGCCGACAACGCCGGGCTGGCGGTGGTGCCATCGCGGTCGCCCACCACAAAGTCGGCATGTTCCAGCCCCGGAAACTCGGTGGCAAAGCGCCCGGCCACGGCGGGCATGGAGTGGCAGTTGAGGTGGATGCTGTAGCCGTGGCGCGCATGGGCGGCGTCAATGGCCTGGGCCACGGCGGCGTGGTACGGGCGCCAGCAGCGGTCGATGCGCGCACGCACCTCGGCCACGGTGAGCTGGCGCTGGTAGATGGGTTCGCCCTGGTCGGTGAACTTCCAGATCAGCCCCTTGCCCAGGCGCACCTTGCTGAGCACCTTGGGGTCGGTGGAGATGGGGTCGGGCCAGTCGCCATCGAGCAGGCTGGTGTCCAGCTCGGTCGTATCGCGGTTGGCGTCCAGGTAGATGCGGGGGAAGTGGGCCTCGACCCAGGCCACGCCGAGCGCGGGGGCAAAGGCGTAGATCTTTTCGACGTGCGTGTCTTCGGCCCGGCGCAGCGTGGCGAGGTCTAGGGCGGAACCAAAGTCGTCGGGGTACCGGGTGCCGCTGTGGGGGGAGTCGAGCACCAGCGGTGTGCTGCCGGGCACCGCAGTGACGGTGGCGGTGCTGGAGGGTTGTGTGGCAAGCCCCGGCGAGCCGGTGACGCCGGGCTGGGCCTGCTGGAAGCGGTGGTGGATCAGTTTCAAGGCTGCATGCATAGGCAGAGTGTGCGCAAAGGAGGGCGGCTGGCCTAGCCGCCCAGACCGGGATGTGACTATGGTTATCCCTGAGGCCTTGAGCAGGCCCGGGAAGCAGACTTGCCTGCGTTGTCTCACCATCCCAGCTGTGGCCGTCCCCGGGCCCAGGGCCCGGGGAAATCAGGTCAGTCGAGCACCACCTTGGCGTAGGCCGCCACGCGCTTCATCTTGTCGATCTCGCTGGCGATCTGGGCCGTGAATTCCTTGGGTGTGGTGCCCGAGGGGTAGAGGCCCTGTCCCGCCAGGCGTTCGCGCACGGCGGGCTCCTTCAGGGCCTGGGCGACGGCTTGCTGGATGCGCTCTGCCGCCGCCGGGGGCGTGCCCGCAGGGGCCACCAGGCCAAACCATGAAGGCTCGTTGGCCTGCTTGTAGCCCAGTTCTGCGTAGGTGGGCACATCGGGCAACACATCCAGCCGCTCGGGCCACGACACCGCCAGCGCCTTGAGCTTGCCCGATTTGACGTGCGGGAGCGACGAAGCCACCTGGTCAAAGTACACCGCCACCTGGCCCGCCAGCACGTCGTTGATGGCCGGGCCTGCACCACGGTAGGGGATGTGCACCATGGAGGTGCCGGTGCTGCTCTTGAACAGCTCGCCCCACATGTGGCCGATGGTGCCGTTGCCGGGGGTGGCGTAGGACACCTTGCCGGGGTTGGCCTTGAGGTACTTCACCAGCTCCGCAAAGTCCTTGACGGGCACCACGGCCGGGTTGATCACGATGACGCCCGGGGCCTTGACGATCTCGGTCACGCCGATGAAGTCCTTGGTCGGGTGGTAGGGCAGCTTGGTGTACACGGCGGGGTTCACGCCATGGGTGGACAGCGTGGCAACGCCCAGGGTGAGGCCGTCTGCGGGCGCGCGGGCGACTTCGGCCATGCCGATGGAGCCGCCTGCGCCGCCCCGGTTTTCCAGCACCACGGGCTGCTTGAGGATGCGCGCCAGCGACTCTTGCAGGCTGCGGGCCGTGATGTCCGTGGCGCCCCCGGGCGGGAACGGAACGATGATGCGCAGGGGCTTGCCCTCTTGTGCCAAAGACATTCCGGGAGCGAAAGATACGGCGGCCAGCGCTGAGAGCAGGTGACGGCGTTGCATGGGCATTTCTCCTATGGGTTGCATTGAGGTTAAAGGATTCAATGCGCTCTACCAAGCAATGGATATGCCTGATAACATTCCCATTTGGAATGATTTGATTACTTACTATGTCATCCCTTCGCCGCCTCTCGCCACCCGTTCACCTGCTGCGGGCGTTTTCCACGGTGACGCGGTTCGGCGGGGTGTCCCGCGCGGCCGAGGCCCTGCACCTCACCCAAAGCGCGGTCAGCAAACAGGTCAAGGAACTGGAGACCTGGGTGGGCGTGCCGCTGTTCGAACGCAGCCGCAAGCGCCTGGCGCTCACCCCCGCCGGCGAGCGCTACGAAAAGGCGGTGCGTGGCGTGCTGGCGCAGCTGGAGGCCGCCACGCTGGAGTTGATCACCAGCGATGACGGTGGGGGGGCGCTGCACCTGTCCAGCCTGCCCACGTTTGCGGCCAAATGGCTCATCCCACGCCTGCCGCAGTTCCAGCAGCAGCACCCGCAAATCACGCTGCACTTTGTGCCCTATGTGCACAGCTACGACTTCACCCGCCCCGAACTGGACTGCGCCATCCTGTTCGGCGACGGCCACTGGCCCGGCGCGCACGCCCACCACATCACGGGCAACGAGGTGGCGCTGATCGCTCCCCGCACCAAGGTGGCCGACTGGCCCATCCGCACACCGCGCGATGTGGCCCGCTACACGCTGCTGCGCCACGTGACCGTGCCCGAGGCGTGGTTGCGCTGGAGCGAGACGCACGGGGTGGAGGGCCTCATCGACCCGCTGGCCGGGCCGCAGTTCGACCAGTTCCAGACCATGATCCGCGCCGTGATGGCGGGCATGGGCCTGGCGCTGGTGCCGCGCTGCCTGGTGCAGGATGAAATCACGGCAGGCCTGGTGCGCGAGCCCCTGCCCGACGCCGACCTGCGCGGCGGTTACCGGAGTGATGTGGGCTACTGGTTCTGCTACCCCGAAGGCCGCACGCAGCTGCACGCGCTGCAGTGCTTCAGGGAATGGCTGCTGGCGTGCGCCGAGCCGATGGGGGCTCAGGCACCCGTATCGCCGCCCGCATAGGCCTCCAGCCCAATGGCCACCACGGTGGCCACGTCATGTCCCACCTCGGCGCGGAACTCCGCCTCGGCCTGCGCCACGGCATCCCGGAACGCTTGCAGCCACGCCAGGCCGGTGGGCGTGAAGTACACGCGGCGCGCCCGCGCATCCAGCGGGTCGGCCTCGCGCGTGACCAGCCCCCAGGCCTCGCACTGGTCCACCAGGTTGGCCATGGCCTGCTTGGTCATGCCCGCGCGCTGGGCCAGGTCGGTCAGCCGGTCGCCCTTCAAGGCCAGGTGCCGGGTGATGTGCACGTGCGCAGCCGTCACCTGGTCGCGTGCCGCCAGGTTGGACAGCGCCAGCGGCACCTCCACATTGCGCGCCATGAGCTGCAGCACCCGCGCGTCGAAGCGGCGCAGGGCGCTGCCCATCAGGCGGCCCAGGTGGGTCTGGCGCCAGCGGTCGTCAGGCACCGGGGCGGGCGTGGCAAGGGGGGCGGCTGGAGAAAAATCGGGCATCCGATATTGTCAGGCAAACTGACTAAAAATCGCTTTATCTGGATTTCATTGCTCGCATAAACTACTGTTTAAGCATCCAGTCTGTGATTAATCGCAGAGCAATGCAAGCATCCAACCTGTTGTTTTTCAAGGAGTTTCTCATGGACGTCGCAGTCAAAGGCACCAACCCCGCATTGCCCGTGAACACGGAAAAGGCCAAGGCTCTGGCCGCCGCGCTCGCCCAGATCGAGAAGCAATTCGGCAAGGGCACGATCATGCGCCTCGGTGAAGGCGAGGTGATCGAGGACATCCAGGTCGTCTCCACCGGCTCGCTGGGCCTCGATATCGCGCTGGGCGTGGGCGGCCTGCCCCGTGGCCGTGTGGTCGAAATCTATGGCCCGGAATCGTCGGGCAAGACCACGCTCACACTGCAGGTGATTGCCGAAATGCAAAAGCAAGGCGGCACCTGCGCGTTTGTCGACGCAGAGCACGCCCTGGATGTGCAGTACGCCCAGAAGCTGGGTGTGCAGCTGTCCGATCTGCTGATCAGCCAGCCCGACACCGGCGAGCAGGCGCTGGAAATCGTGGACAGCCTGGTGCGCTCCGGCGCCGTGGACCTGATCGTGGTGGACTCGGTGGCTGCGCTCACGCCCAAGGCCGAAATCGAAGGCGAGATGGGCGACGCCCTGCCCGGCCTGCAAGCCCGCCTGATGAGCCAGGCGCTGCGCAAGCTCACCGCCACGATCAAGAAGACCAACTGCATGGTCATCTTCATCAACCAGATCCGTATGAAGATCGGCGTGATGTTCGGCTCGCCCGAAACGACGACCGGCGGCAATGCGCTCAAGTTCTACGCGTCGGTGCGCCTCGACATCCGTCGCACCGGCACGATCAAGAAGGGCGACGAAGCCATCGGCAACGAGACCAAGGTCAAGGTGGTCAAGAACAAGGTGAGCCCGCCCTTCAAGACGGCCGAGTTCGACATCCTGTTCGGCGAGGGCATCAGCCGCGAGGGCGAGATCATCGACATGGGCGTGACGGCCAAGATCGTGGAAAAGAGCGGTGCCTGGTACGCCTACAACGGCGAAAAGATCGGCCAAGGCCGTGACAACGCCCGCGAGTTTTTGCGCGAAAACCCCGACCTGGCCCGCGAGATCGAGAACAAGGTGCGCGAAGGCCTGGGCATTGCGCTGCTGCCTGGCGCACTGCAGGCCCCAGCAGCGGCTGCGGACGAGTGATTTTCGGTTCTTTGAAGCCAAATAGCCTGCAGGCGCACATTTCATATGCGCCCGCAGCTATCAAAACTATAGCTTTGGATCGGTCATGGGATTCACTGCGCTCTCGCTCAAGGGCCGTGCGCTGCGGCTGCTGAGCCAGCGGGAGCATTCGCGCGCCGAGCTGCAACGCAAGCTCGCGCCGCATGTGCAGGAGGGCGAAGACCTGGGGGCTGTGCTGGACGACCTGCAGGCCAAGGACTTCATCAGCGAGGCCAGGGTGGTGGAGTCGGTGTTGCACCGGCGCGCAGGGCGTCTGGGTGCATCGCGCATCCGGCAGGAGCTGCAGTCCAAGGGGCTGGGGGCAGAGGCTGTGCAGCAAGCAGTGGCCCAGCTGCAGGGCAGCGAACTGGAGCGTGCCCGCGAGGTGTGGCGCCGCAAGTTTGGCGAGCCCGCCGCAGATCCGCAAACCCGAGCCAAGCACATGCGGTTTTTGCTGGTGCGGGGGTTCTCAGGCGATGTGGCGCGGCGCGCGGTGCTGGGCGCCGATGCGCCTGACGAGGGCTGACCGCAATGCCAACAGGCGGGGCGTCGGCCCCGCTTCCTGATGCGCTCGGAGGTGTTTACACGCCCAGCATCAATTGCAGGTTCTGCACTGCAGCGCCACTGGCGCCCTTGCCCAGGTTGTCCAGGCGCGCGATGACCACGGCCTGCCGGTGCTGCTCGTTGGCAAACACGCGCAACTCCAGCTTGTTGGTGTCGGTCAGCGTGTCGGCGGCCAGCTTCAAATCGTCGGTGGGGGGCAGCACGCTGACCCATTGTTCTGGCGTGTTGGTGCGGCTGTAGTGGCTGGCCAGCACGTCGTGCAGGTCGCTGGCCTTGGGGGCTCCTGGCAGCAGGTCCAGGTGCAGCGGCAACTGCACCAGCATGCCCTGGCGGAAGTTGCCCACCGCAGGGATGAACACCGGGCGGCGTGTGAGCCCGGTGTAGCGCAAGATTTCGGGGATGTGCTTGTGCGACAGGCCCAGCGCATAGGCCTCATACGGCGCTGCGGTGCCCGCCTCGTAGGCTTCGATCATGGTGCGGCCGCCGCCGGAGTAGCCCGAGACCGAAGGCAGGCTCAAAGGGTAGTCCGCCGGGATCAGGCCTGCATCGACCAGCGGGCGCAGCATGGCAATCGCGCCCGTGGCGTAGCAGCCGGGATTGGAGACGCGGGTGGCGTCGCGCACCGCTTGTGTCTGTGCTGCCGCGAGTTCCGGAAACCCGTACACCCAACCATTGGCAGTGCGGTGCGCCGTGCTGGCATCGATCACCTTGACCTTGCGGCCCGAGCTGCGCTCGATCTCGTCCACCATCGCCACGGTGTCGCGCGCAGCGTCGTCGTGCAGGCACAGCACCACCAGATCCACCCCCGCGATCAGGTCGCGCTTGGCGGCCGGGTCCTTGCGCAGCTCAGGCGCGATGCTGACCAGTTCGATCTGCGGCATGGCCTGCAGGCGCTCGCGGATCTGCAGGCCCGTGGTACCGGCTTCGCCATCAATAAAGACTTTGGACATGGGGTGCTCCTGCAAAAAGATGGCAGTGTCTGCCGGATAGAAGTGGGGGCGGGAAGGCCGCCAGGCCCACCCAGGGTGTAAGTCAGGCACAAGGATGGTGCGTTGCAGCATGATACAGTCGCGGGTTGCCATGTCCCAAGCCCGCGGCCAGACATCTGTTCATGGTAAACGGGTAACTACCACCCTTCCCTGAGAGAGACCTCATGAAGATTCACGAATACCAAGGCAAGGAAATCTTGCGCAATTTTGGTGTGCCCGTTCCGCGTGGCATTCCCGCATTCACGGTGCAAGAAGCCGTGGAAGCAGCCCAGAAGCTCGGCGGCCCCGTGTGGGTGGTCAAGGCCCAGATCCACGCCGGTGGCCGTGGCAAGGGCGGCGGCGTGAAGGTTGCCAAGACCATCGACGACGTGAAAGCACGCGCCAGCGAAATCCTGGGCATGCAGCTGGTCACCCACCAGACCGGCGCTGAGGGCCAGAAGGTCCGCCGCCTGTACATCGAAGACGGCGCTGACATCAAGAACGAACTGTACGTCTCGCTGGTCACCGACCGCGCCACGCAGAAGGTCGCCCTGATCGCTTCGAGCGAAGGTGGCATGGACATCGAGGAAGTGGCCCACTCCACACCGGAGAAGATCGTCACCGAGATGATCGACCCACTGACCGGCATCACCGAAGCGCAGAGCCGCAAGGTGGCAGCCGCCATCGGCCTGACCGGCGCTTCCATCGACCAAGCCGTAGACATCTTCGCCAAGATCTACAAGTGCTACATGGACACCGACGCGTCGCTGGTGGAAATCAACCCACTGAACTGCGACTCCAAGGGCAACCTGATGGCCCTGGACGCGAAGTTCAACTTTGACGCCAACGCGCTGTTCCGCCACCCCGAAATCGTGGCCTTCCGTGACCTGGACGAAGAGGATCCAGCCGAAGTGGAAGCCTCCAAGTTCGACCTGGCCTACATCAGCCTCGACGGCAACATCGGCTGCCTGGTGAACGGCGCCGGCCTGGCCATGGCCACCATGGACACCATCAAGCTGTTCGGCGGCGAGCCGGCCAACTTCCTGGACGTGGGAGGCGGTGCCACCCCCGAGAAGGTGACTGAAGCCTTCAAGATCATGCTGAAGAACCCCAAGGTCGAAGGCATTCTGGTCAACATCTTCGGCGGCATCATGAAGTGCGACACCATCGCCACCGGCGTGATCACCGCTTGCAAGGCCGTGAACCTGAACGTGCCGCTGGTCGTGCGCATGAAGGGCACGAACGAAGAGCTCGGCAAGAAGATGCTGGCCGAGTCTGGCCTGCCCATCATTGCCGCAGACACCATGGCCGAAGCTGCGACCAAGATCGTTGCTGCCGTCAAGTAAGCCCGGAGAACACACATGTCGATCTACATCAACAAAGACACCAAGGTCATCACCCAGGGCATCACGGGCAAGACTGGCCAGTTCCACACCGAAAAGTGCCAGGAATACGCGAACGGCAAGAACTGCTTCGTGGCGGGCGTGAACCCCAAGAAGGCGGGCGAGTCGATCTTCAACATCCCGATCTACGCCTCCGTCAAGGAAGCCGCCCAGCAGACCGGTGCCACCGTGTCGGTGATCTATGTGCCGCCCGCAGGCGCTGCGGACGCGATCTGGGAAGCTGTCGAAGCCGACCTGGACATGGCCATCTGCATCACCGAAGGCATTCCGGTCAAGGATATGTTGATGGTGCGCAACAAGATGAAGGCCAAGGAAGCCGCTGGCGGCAAGAAGACGCTGCTGCTGGGCCCCAACTGCCCTGGCCTGATCACGCCTGACGAAATCAAGATCGGCATCATGCCCGGTCACATCCACCGTAAGGGCCGTATCGGTGTGGTGTCCCGCTCGGGCACGCTGACGTACGAAGCCGTGGCCATGTTGACCGAAGTCGGTCTGGGTCAATCGAGCGCCGTGGGCATTGGTGGCGACCCCATCAACGGCCTCAAGCACATCGACGTGATGAAGGCTTTCAACGACGATCCAGACACCGACGCCGTGATCATGATTGGCGAAATCGGCGGTCCGGACGAAGCCGAAGCCGCCCAGTGGTGCAAGGCCAACATGAAGAAGCCTATCGTGGGCTTCATCGCTGGCGTGACCGCCCCTCCCGGCAAGCGCATGGGCCACGCTGGCGCGCTGATCTCTGGCGGCGCCGACACGGCCGATGCCAAGCTGGCCATCATGGAAGAGTCGGGTTTCATCATCACCCGCAACCCTTCGGAACTGGGCAAGCTGCTCAAGGCCCAGCTGAAGTAAGCGGGCTGTCGCCGTCCCGCCCGTAAGCACAATTACGGACGCGGGGCGCGGCACAGACCGCTAGACTGGCGGCTCCTACAAAAAGAGAAGCGCTCGGAACCCCGGTTCCGGGCGCTTCTTGCATTCATAACAGTGGAGTCAGTCATGGAGTTTCTGCAAAGCGCCGATTTTTGGATCGGCCTGGTGAAGATCGTCTGGATCAACATCATCTTGTCGGGTGACAACGCGGTGGTCATTGCGCTGGCAGCCCGGTCCCTTCCCCCCCATCAGCAAAAGAAAGCCGTGTTCTGGGGCTCCGGCGCCGCCGTGGTCTTGCGGATTTTGCTAACCGTTGTGGCTGCCAAGCTGCTGGAGCTGTCGTTTCTGCAGATCGTGGGCGGTTGTCTGCTGCTGTGGATCGGCTTTCAGCTGCTCAGCGACGATGAGGAGGACGAGGGCGAGTCCAAAACCTATGGCAGCCTGATGGCCGCCGTCCGCACCATCCTCATCGCCGACTTGGTGATGAGCCTGGACAACGTGATCGCTGTGGCGGCTGCGGCCCAGGGCAACGTGGTGCTGCTGGTGTTGGGCTTGGCCATCAGTATCCCGCTGGTGATTTTCGGCAGCACCCTCATGATCAAGCTCATGGAGCGTTTCCCTGTCATCGTGGTGCTCGGCGCCGCGCTGATCGGCTGGGTGGGTGGAGAAACCATCGCCAGCGATGCCATCTTGCATGACTACGCAGTGGCGCACCCAGCGTTGCATTATGTAGCGGCCGCACTGGGCGCCGCGCTGGTGGTGGGCGTGGGCAAGTTCTGGCGCAAGGGATCCAACAGCGCATCCGCGACCTGAGGGTTGCAACCCGGGGGCTCGCACGGAGGTGCCACCCCTCTTTGAGGCCAGCGAGTGACAAAAATGGCATGGCGCTGGCGTCCCCTCCTGGGGTTGCGTGACAAGAACGGCACGCAACTCCACCCTCGCTGCCCATTCGCTCCAAATCTCCTCTTATCAACGTCCTAAGGCCCTTGGACTGCATGGGCGCAGTTATTGCTTTAAACCCACTCAATACTGAGTGGAATAACAGCAAGTGGGACGAAAAACCTCGGCGCGGCGGATGGATGGATGGCGTACCGATGGCTTTTGGGGCGGATTGGTGGCACTGGCCGTAGCGGGCCTGTGTGCGGTCACGGGCGCATCGTTGTCACTCGAACACAAGCTCTACGACGCCGCCATCCGCACCTCGTCCCCCGCCCCGTTGGCCGACGTGGTGATTGTGGGCATCGACGATGCCAGCTTGGCCACTCTGGGGCCATGGCCCTGGTCGCGTGACATCCACGCGCGCCTGGTCGATCGCCTATCAGCGGCTGGCGCCCAAACCGTTGTTTACACCCCCCCGCTCACACAGCCCCAGAACGACAGGGGCCTGGGTTACGTGAGGAAAATCCGCGAAACCCTTGCCGCTGCGCCTGAGGGAACCGCACTGACGGCCGAGCTCGGCCGTGTGGTGGGTGAGGCAGAAGCTGTACTCGACGGCGATGCGCGTCTGGCAGCCTCCATACAGCGGGCGGGCAACGTGCTCCTAGCTTCGTATTATGAAATTGGCGGGGCTGCTGCGCCCCTGCCATCGTACGTGCGTCGCAGCACGCTGCCCGACCCGGGTGCTGCTGGAACGCCGATGCAGTCGGCGCAGCACCCCATCCCGTCGTTGGGCGCGGTGGCGGCTGGGGTGGGGCACTTGTATGCAGAGGCTGACCTGGATGGGCGTGTACGCCAGGTTCCACTGCTTCTTCGCTACGACCGCGTTGGGGTGCCGTCTCTGGCTTTGCTGGCGGCGCAACACAGCCTGCATCTGGGGTTGGGTGATATCCGCGTGGTGGATGCGCCTGCGGGGCTGCGGCTCGGAGGGCTGAACGTTGCCACCAATGCAGGCGCCGTGCTGCGTCCCCGCTGGCAAGTGGCTGGCGATGGAGCGGGCACCTTCCCTATTCTGTCGGCTGCCAGCGTGCTCGATGGAACCGTCGCCGGTAGCCTGCAGGGCAAGATCGTGTTGGTGGGCGAAATGGCGGAGAAGCTGGGCGCCCCAGCGGCGCAGCTGGGGGAGCATGCTGCCTATCCGGTGGAGGTGTTGGCGCAAACCTTGTC
>NZ_QAIM01000585.1:925-6643 GCF_003061035.1 Acidovorax sp. HMWF018 | reverse complement strand
CAACGTGGTCAACCTCAGCATCATGATCGGGGACCGCTACTTTGGCCTGCGCGGCGCGTTTGCAGCGCTGGCGGGCATGCTGACGTTTCCGCTGATGCTGGTGCTGGCGCTGGCGGTGGTGTATGCGCAGTTCTCTGCCCAACCGGCCGTGGCAGGCGCGTTGCGTGGCATGGGGGCCGTGGCGGCAGGCCTGATTGCCGGGGTGGGTATCAAGCTGTTTGTCTCCATCCGCAACCATCCGCTCGGCCGCCCCCTGTGCCTGGCCATCACGGCGCTGACCATCGTGGCCATGGCCTGGCTGCGCTGGCCGCTGTTCTGGATCCTGCCGGTCATCGGCGGGGCCGCCTGCCTGCTGACCTGGAGAAAGCTCGCACCATGAGCAGCACAGCCCCCCTCACCGCTCCCCTGATGGCCCTGAGCATCGGCGACTGGTTCAACCTGTTCCTGTATTACCTGTCGCTGTCGCTGCTGGCTGTGGGTGGCGCTATTGCCACTGCGCCCGACATGCACCGCTTTCTGGTCGAGCGCCAGGCGTGGCTGACCGACCCGCAGTTCAACGCCTCCATCGCCATCGCCCAGGCCGCCCCGGGCCCCAATGTGCTATTCATCGCCCTGCTGGGCTGGAACGTGGGCATCAACGCAGGCGGCCCCGGTGTGGCTGGCTGGCTGCTGGGCGCGCTGGGCATGGCGGTGTGCATGCTGGGCGTGATGCTGCCCAGCAGCCTGCTGACCTGGACGGCCACGCGCTGGGGCCACCGCAACCGTGAGCGGCGCGGCGTGCGCGCTTTCAAGCAAGGCATGGCCCCGGTGGTGATCGGCCTGCTGGTGGCTACGTCCTGGGTGCTGGCGCGCGCCCATGGCGAATGGACCACCGACTGGCCCCTGTGGCTGCTGACCGCCACAGCCACGGTGCTGGTCTGGCGCACCAAGCTGCACCTGCTGTGGATGCTAGGCGCCGGTGCGCTGCTGGGTGCACTGGGGCTGGCCTGAGGCTTTGGGTGGCCGGGGTGCGCTGCGCAACCCCGGCAACTGGCACGATTTCTATCTCATTTTTGAAAGGCACATCCATGCAACTCCGTTCCGTCGGCCGCTCGGGCCTGCAGGTCTCGCCCTTGTGTTTTGGCGGCAATGTGTTTGGCTGGACGGCCGATGAAGCCACCTCCTTCGCACTGCTCGACGCCTGGGTGGACGCAGGCTTCAACTTCATCGACACCGCCGATGTGTACTCGCGCTGGGCGCCAGGGCACACAGGGGGTGAATCCGAATCGGTGATCGGCCGCTGGCTCAAGCGCAGTGGCAAGCGCCATCGCATCGTGCTGGCCACCAAGGTGGGCAAGGACATGGGGGATGGCAAGGTGGGCCTGCGCCCCGCCTACATCCGCCAGGCGGTGGAGGCATCGCTGCAGCGCCTGCAGACCGACCACATCGACCTGTACCAGTCACACGACGACGACACCACCGTGCCGCTGGCCGACACACTGGGCGCGTATGCCGACCTCATCCGCGCCGGCAAGGTGCGTGCCATTGGCGCCTCCAACTACAGCGCCGCCCGCCTGCAGGAGGCCCTGCAGACCAGCGAACGCCTGGGCCTGCCCCGCTACGAAAGCCTGCAGCCGCTGTTCAACCTGTACGACCGCGCCGTGTTTGAAGACGCGCTGCAGCCGCTGTGTGTGCAGCAGCAGGTCGGCGTGATCAACTTCTACGCGCTGGCCGCCGGGTTCCTCACCGGCAAATACCGCACGGTAGCCGACGCCGCCAAGAGCGCACGCGGCGCCAACACCACGGCCAAGTACCTCAACGACCGGGGGCTGCGCATTCTGGCGGCGCTGGACGCCATCGCGCACCGCTACAACGCCACGCCCGGCCAAGTGGCCGTGGCCTGGCAGATGGTGCAACCGGGCATCACCGCACCCATTGCCAGCGCCACGTCGGTGGCCCAGCTGCATGAGCTGGTCAAGGCTGCCCAATTGCAACTGGACCGTGATGCGCTGGCCCAGCTGGACGCTGCCAGCGCCCAAGGCTGAACCCAACAAAAAAGAACCCGCGCGTGCGCGGGCCCTAGGCGTATGGCTTGACGGGTTACGGGGTGAATGGAATGACGCCCCCTCAGCCCATCAGCTGATCCGGCGACCGTTCTCCGCGTAGATCGCCAGGTAGATGGCGTCCGAGCCGATGTAGGGCGCCTTGTTGCCAAAGCCCACGTTGAAGTCGCCAAACGACAGGGACCGGATGGCCATCAGCCCGGCGCGCAGGCGTTCGCGCGTGGGCTCCTTGCCCGCGTTCTTCAGGCCTTCGATCATGATCTGGGCGTTGAGCCAGCCTTCCAGCGCGCTGCCGCTGTTCAAGAACGCAGGATCACCCCCCGTGGCCTTCATGGTGCTCTGGAACTTGCGCACCACCACCGATTTTTGCGAGTTCGCATCCGGGAACACCTGCACCAGCGCCAGCCCGCGCGTGGACGCGGCCAGCTTAGGCAACTCCGACGAGATCACCGTGACAGACAGGCCGGCCAGCGGCACGCCCTGCGCCTTGGCACGGAAAGCCTGCACAAACGCGGTGTTGGCCGTGCCCGTGGTGGCCAGCAGCACGGCACCGGGGCGCTCTGCCGCCACCTTGTCTGCCAGCTCGGCGCCATTTTTGCCGTCCACGGCCAGCGCAAACTCGCCGCCGCGCTCGACCTTGATCTCATCCAGCGCCGCGGACATGTCCTTGAGCACCTCTTTGCCAAACGGGTTGTCCAGGTACACCACGGCAATGCGCTTGAGGCCCATGTCCACGATCTGCTTGACCAGGCGCTGTGTCTCCTCGCGGTAGCTGGGGCGCAAGAAGAACACGTGCTTGTTGGCCGCCGCACGCAGCGACGTGGCACCGGTCACCGGGCCCACCGTAGGAATGCCCTTGGACTCGATCAGCGGCAGGATGGACGCCGTATTGGCCGTGCCCAGCGGCGAGATGAGCGCGAACACCGACTGCGCATCGACCATGTCGGTCACGTTCTTGAGCGTGCGCGCCGCCACGTAGCCGTCGTCCTTGACCTCCATGCGGATCTCGCGGCCCAACACGCCGCCGGCGGCATTCACCTCGGCAAACGCGGCCTTCATGCCCGCCACCTGCTCGATGCCTGCCTGGCCGAGCGGGCCCGTCAGGGCAATGGAACAGCCCAGGGTGATGGAGCGCGCAGTCAACGCCTCCTCGGCCGCCATCGCGGTGTGGGCCCATGCGGGCAGGCCAGTGGCGGCAACGGCCTGGGTGGCACGCAAAAGAAAGTGGCGACGGCTCATGGTGTGCAGGACAGATAAAACAAAGGTGGGGCAGGCTACCGGCCAGAGCGCCTCCCCGCCTGTCAGCTGTGCGACAAAGGGTGGCAGGAGTACGTCAAATCAGGGTTTCTACCGGGATTCGACAGCGTGTGAGCCCCTGCAGCACCGCGCAACCCGGGGCTGAGCGCCTGCGCCACGCACACCCGCTCAATCGCCCAGCAACTGCGGCAGCACCGTCGCCGCCGTGCCGCGCAGCACCGCGTGCGCTGCATCGTCCAACGCACTGGGCGCGGGGTTGAGCACCACCACCCTGGCACCGGCGGCCCGAGCCTGGTGGGCCAGACCCGCTGCGGGGTACACCGCACCGGCCGTGCCCACCACCAGCATCAGGTCGCACTGGTTGGCCGCCTGTTCGGCGGCCTCCAACGTCGCCAGCGGCAAAGGCTCGCCAAACCACACCACGCCCGGGCGCAGCATGTTGCCGCAGCGGTCGCAGTACGGCGGGTGGCCGGCCACTGCGTGGTCGATGAAGCAGCAGTTGCGCGGGGTGTCGAGCCAGCGGTCCTGAAAAATGTCGCCGTGCAGGCACAGCACGCCGGTGCTGCCCGCGCGCTGGTGCAGCCCGTCCACGTTCTGGGTGATGAGGGTGATGCAGTCGGGGTGGCGGCGCTGAAAGTCGGCCAGCGCCAGATGCCCTGCGTTGGGCGACACACCGGTCAGCAGGTCGCGCCGGTACTGGTACCAGTCCCACACCCGCTGCGGGTGGGCGCGAAAGCCTGCCTCGGTCGCCATGTCTTCGGGGCGAAACTGCGCCCAGTAGCCCGTCTGCACATCGCGGAAGGTCGGCACGCCAGATTCGGCGCTGACCCCTGCGCCTGTCAGCACGGCGATGCGCTGGCTTTGCCGGACCCAGGCTTTCACGGTGTCCAGCATGGTGCCTTCCCCGGTGGAGCCAGCGGGCCGAGGATCAAGTCCTCTGGCGCAGCGCCTCGTACAGGCACACGCCGCTGGCCACGGATACGTTCAGGCTCTCGACCGCGCCCTTCATGGGGATGCTGACCAGCTCGTCGCAGGTCTTGCGCGTGAGCTGGCGCATGCCGTCGCCTTCGGCGCCCAGCACCAGGGCCACGGGGCCTTTCAGGTCCACCTGATAAATGGTCTTGGGCGCATCGTCGCTGGTGCCGATGCACCAGATGTTGCGCTCCTTGAGTTCGTTCAGGGTGCGCGAAAGGTTGGTGACCATGAAATACGGCATGGTCTCGGCCGCACCGCTGGCCACCTTGGCCACGGTGGCGTTGATGCCCACGGCGTGGTCCTTGGGGGCGATGACGGCATGGGCACCC
Source organism: Acidovorax sp. HMWF018 (assembly GCF_003061035.1). Taxonomy (NCBI): domain Bacteria; kingdom Pseudomonadati; phylum Pseudomonadota; class Betaproteobacteria; order Burkholderiales; family Comamonadaceae; genus Acidovorax; species Acidovorax sp. HMWF018. The sequence continues at coordinate 2,040 of NZ_QAIM01000585.1, read as the reverse complement.
GCGCCGTCGGCCACGCGCAGGCAGGCGCCCAGGTTGTGCGGGTCGGTCACGCCGTCCAGTACCAGCAGCAGGGGCTGCTCGATGCCTGCGGCTTCGAGGTTTTCCAGCAGCTCATCGAGCGAGGTGACCTGCGCCACGGGCTCCACGCGCGCGGCCACACCCTGGTGGCCATGGCTGCCCGCCAGCTTGGCAATGCGCACGCTGTCGGCTTCGATGAGGCGGGCACCGGCCTCGCGGGCACGGTCGAGAAACTGGCGCATGCGCGCATCGCGGCGCGTGGCTTCGTAGTAAATCTCGATGATGGATTGCGGCGCGGTCTTCAGACGCACGCCCACGGCGTGAAAGCCGAAGAGAACTTTGGGGCTGGACATGGGGAGATTATCCGCTGGGCGCAGCCCACTCCCTCAGACCACTATCAAATTCATAGCTGCTTGCGCATGTTTCACTAGCGCCTGCAGCCCAAAACACTCAAAAACCCGCCTACCACTCACACCACGCGCCCTGCATCGATCGTGATGCGCCGCTCGCACTGCGCGGCGATCGCGCGGTCGTGGGTCACCAGCACCAGCGTTGTGCCCAACTCGCGGTTGAGCTCGAACATGAGCTTCATGATGGTTTCGCCGGTCGCAAAGTCCAGGCTGCCCGTGGGCTCGTCGGCCAGCAGCACGGCAGGCTGCACCACAAACGCCCGGGCCAGGGCCACGCGCTGCTGCTCGCCGCCCGACAGCACCTTGGGGTAGTGCGACAGGCGCTGCCCCAGCCCCACACGCGCCAGCATCTCGGTGGCGGCCTTGCGTGCATCGCGGCGGTCGGCCAGCTCCAGCGGCAGCATGACGTTCTCCAGCGCTGTGAGGTTGCCCATGAGCTGGAAGCTCTGGAACACAAAACCCACCTTCTGGGCCCGCAATGCAGCCCGCGCATCTTCATCGATGGCAAACAGGTCGTGGCCGTCCAGCCGCACCGTTCCGCGCGTTGGGGTATCGAGCCCCGCGATGATGGACAGCAGAGTGCTCTTGCCCGAGCCAGAGGCGCCGACGATGGCGGCCGTTTCCCTGGCAGCTAGGCGGAAATCGATATCCCGCAGAATGTCGAGGGTTCCGGTGGAATCCGTCACC
>NZ_QAIM01000585.1:0-915 GCF_003061035.1 Acidovorax sp. HMWF018 | reverse complement strand
ACATGAAAGGCTCTTTACTTTGATTCGCAATCTGCAGCAACGGCGCCACTTTATCCTGAGCGCATCTATCGGCCTGGCGGTGGGGCTTTGTGCGCCCACGGCCTTTGCGCAGGCCGCCGCCAAGGCAGGGACTGCCGGACGCCATTCGGTGATTCTGGTGCTGGGAGATTCGCTCAGCGCCGAATACGGCCTGGCGCGGGGCACGGGCTGGGTGGCACTGCTGGAAAAACAGCTAGCGCAAGACAAGCTCGCAGCCACCGTAGTCAATGCCAGCGTGAGCGGCGAGACCACCTCGGGCGGCCGCTCGCGCCTGGCTGCGCTGCTCGCGCAGCACAAGCCCAGCCATGTGGTGATTGAACTGGGGGGCAACGATGCCCTGCGTGGCCTGCCGCTCAAGAACACCGAAGAGAACCTGGCCTGGATGACCCAAGCGGCGCAAAAGGCTGGGGCCAAGGTCTTGCTGGTGGGTATGCAGGTGCCGCCCAACTATGGCACCGACTACGCGAACAAGTTTGCGGGCCTGTTCACCACCGTGGCGCAGACCCACAAGGCGGCTGTGGTGCCATTTTTCTTGAAGGGTGTGGCTGACGGACCGGACCCGACCCGCCTGTTCCAGCCCGACCGCATTCACCCTCGCGCCGAAGCGCATCCGCAAATGCTGGCCAACGTGTGGCCAGAGCTCAAAAAGCTGCTGCGTTAGGGATTCGCTGCACGCATCGAGCGATCAGTGTGTGCTGCGGATCGGGAGGGGCTGCCAGGCGCAAAACGCGGCAATAGCCGCAGCTGTTGCAAGTATTTGCAACGCTGCAGACCGCCAGAGACCGCAGATGCACAGGGCGCGGCGATTGGTGCAGCGGACCCCTGTGACGCAGCCAGGTCACTCAGCCTGCAGGCTGCTCGGGATGGCCTGCAGGC
>NZ_QAIM01000082.1:0-1116 GCF_003061035.1 Acidovorax sp. HMWF018 | reverse complement strand
GGTTGTTGGAGACTTCTGCGTAGGGGCCTTCGGCCAGCACGGCGCCGCGCTGCAGCACGGTGATACGGTCTGCGATGGTCGACACCACCTTCATGTTGTGTTCCACCATCAGGATGGTGCGGCCTGCCGAGACCTTCTTGATGAGCTGGGTAACGCGGTCCACGTCTTCGTGGCCCATGCCCTGCGTGGGCTCGTCCAGCAGCATCAACTCGGGCTCCATGGACAGCGTGGTCGCGATCTCCAGTGCGCGCTTGCGGCCATAGGGCAGGTTCACGGTCACTTCATCGGCCAAGTCTTCCAGCCCCACCTCGGTCAGCAGTTGCATGGCACGGTCGTCAAGCTGCCGCAGGGTGCGCTCGCTGCGCCAAAAGTGGAACGAGGTGCCCAGCTTGCGCTGCAGGCCCAGGCGCACGTTCTCGATGAGTGTGAGGTGCGGGAACACCGCCGAAATCTGGAACGAACGAATCACCCCGCGGCGCGCAATCTGTGCGGGCTGCTCTCGCGTGATGTCGTGCCCGTTGAAGCGGATGACACCCGAGGTCGGCTCCAGGAACTTGGTGAGCAGGTTGAAGCACGTGGTCTTGCCCGCACCATTGGGACCGATCAGCGCATGGATGGAGCCGCGCCGAACGGCCAGGTTCACATCGCTGACGGCTGTGAAGCCCTTGAACTCTTTGGTCAGGCTGTTGGTTTCAAGAATGACGTCGCTCATTGCGCCTTGGCCGCTCCGTAAGGTGCTGAAATGAGGAGCCTTGCAACAAGGTCTCCGGGGAGGTTGGATCGCAACGCATCGTATGTCTCCCTACCCCGCAGTAGATACTGGGACTAATGCCTATGTATAAATGCCTACGTACCCGCCCTGAGGGCGCATGGCGCTGGGGATGTACGGGCGCGAGCAGCGCGCCAATGCTCAATCTGGCGCCGTGGCAGGCACAGAAGACCACACGCGGTGGTGGCGCAGCGCCGCGCCCATCACTGACTTTTTACTGACAAGCCTTGGTATTCACCGCCGTGGGCACCACTTATAACCATGGAGGGGCCGGACCGCGCTCCTTCTGCGGCACTCAGCTGAGCCGCCTACACTGCCATGATGCCCTCCCTCCCCTCCTCCACACC
>NZ_QAIM01000584.1:0-1026 GCF_003061035.1 Acidovorax sp. HMWF018 | reverse complement strand
TTGCATCGGCCTTCGTGAATATGAGCCAGCCGGCGGCCGTCACCTTCCCGTGGCTGTCGCAGTTTGGCGGTGCAAAGCAGGCCGCCGCCGAGCTGGGCCGCGCGGCCAAGAACCTGGCCAACCGTGGCCACCGCTACGAGGCCGATCTGGCCGCAGCGCTCAAGCAGGCCGAGGAAGAAGGCACCGTGAGCCCGCAGGAGGTGCACCAGCTCATGGCGCAGGCCCGTGGTTCCGGCTCGCTGCGCCCAGGGGATGGCACGCGCGCCGGGGACGCGCGAGCCGCGGCGAGCAATGCGCTCACCCGGCTGTCGCTGGCCTGGGGCAAGGTGTTCGGCGCGGCCGAACAGGTGAACCGCCGCATGACCTTCATTGCCGCGTACCGCGTGGCCAAGGCGCAAGGCATGGCGAACCCGGCCGCCTTCGCCAAGAAGGCCGTGATCGAAACCCAATTCACCTACAGCAAGGCGAACAAGATGAAGTGGGGCCGGGGGGCCGTGGGCGCCACCGCGATGACCTTCAAAACCTACTCCATCGCCTATCTGGAGCTGCTGGGCCGTATGTGGACGCAGGGCGGCCCCGAGGGCAAAAAGGCCGTGCTGCTGGCGCTGGGCATGCTCATGCTGATGGGTGGTGCGGGCGGCCTGCCGTTTGCCGAGGACGCCGAGGATCTGGTGGATGGCTTGGCGCAGCTTGCAGGCTATAACTTTAATAGCAAGAAGGCCAAGCAGGAGTTGCTTGAAAACCTGTTTGGAGAGGCTGGCGCCGGGTTCGTTGAGCGCGGGATTACCGGCCTGCCGGGTATGCCGCTGGACGTGTCCGGACGCCTGGGCATGGGCAACCTGCTGCCGGCCACCGGCCTGTTCAAAGAAAAGACCGACTACACCCGCGACGTGCTGGAAGTGGTTGGCCCCGTGGGCGACCTGGCCAAGCGCGTGGCGTCTGGTACGCGCTCCATCCTGGAGGGTGATGTGGGCGCCGGGCTGCTGCAGATGGCGCCGGCCGCCGTGCGCAACGCAGCCAAGGGCG
>NZ_QAIM01000583.1:8092-10377 GCF_003061035.1 Acidovorax sp. HMWF018 | reverse complement strand
ATATACATTTTTCACTGCACAATTTTTCATCAATCTGTTGCAAGCACGGCGCGAAGCCACTTTGCGAGGCTGTGGATGTGGGTTGCCCACAAAGTTATCCACAGTTTTTGTGGGTGAGCGCGGTGACGGGTGGCGTGCGCGATAACGTAACGGTTTGTGACGCGGTGGCCGCCACAAGCTAGGCCATAATCGCCGATTGCTTTCATCTGCGCGGAGAGAGATTTGCTGTCCATCATACAAGCCGCAGGCTGGCCCATCTGGCCCCTGATCGCGTGTTCCGTCCTGGGACTGGCACTGATTTTTGAACGTTTTCTGGCCCTGAAAACGGCCCGCGTGGCCCCCCCCAAACTCCTCGACGAAGCCATCACGGTGTCGTCCAAGGCTTTGCCCACCCCCGACGTGGTGAACCAGCTGGCCCAGAACTCGGCCCTGGGTGAAGTGCTGGCCAGCGGCCTGCGCACCCTCAACAGCAACCCCCAGTGCAGCGAAACCGACCTGCGCGCCGCCATGGAAGGCACCGGCCGCGCGGTAGCGCACCGGCTGGAGAAGTACCTGTCGGCCCTGGCCACCATCGCTTCAGCCGCGCCGCTGCTGGGCCTGCTGGGCACCGTCATCGGCATGATCGAAATCTTTGGCTCGCAGGCTGGCGGCGGCGGTGTGGGCCAGGCCATGGGTGGCGGCAACCCGGCCCAGCTGGCGCATGGCATCTCCATCGCGCTCTACAACACCGCGTTTGGCCTGATCGTGGCGATCCCCTCGCTGATCTTCTGGCGCTACTTCCGGGCCCGCGTGGACGCGTATCTGCTCACGCTGGAGCTGGCGTCGGAGCAATTCGTTCGCCACATCCTGCGCCTGCGCAAAGCCAAGTAAGCGCCATGAACTTTCGTCCCCGCGCCAAGGATGAGCCTGAGATCAACCTGATCCCGTTCATCGACGTGCTGCTGGTGATCCTCATCTTTCTGATGCTCACCACCACCTACAGCAAGTTCACGGAGCTGCAACTCACCCTGCCCGTGGCCGATGCCGAGCAGCAGCGCGACCATCCCAAGGAAGTGATCGTGTCGGTGGCCGCAGACGGCCGCTACGCCGTCAACAAGACCGGCGTGGAAGGCAAGAGTGTGGATGCCATCGCCCAGGCTCTGCGCAGTGCTGCCACCGCAGGCCGCGACAGCGTGGTCATCATCAGCGCCGACGCCATGTCGCCACACCAGTCCGTGGTCACCGTGATGGAAGCCGCGCGCCGCGTGGGCCTCACGCAGATCACGTTTGCCACGCAGTCGTCCGCGTCGGGACGCGCGGCCAGCCGCTGACGGGCATGGCCGCTTCCGGGCCGCAGCCGCCCCGGGCTTCGGCCCCGCAGGTCTCTCCGCCCACGGCCGAACAACGGCTTCACAACATCTGGCAGTCCCGGGGTCCAGCGGCTTGGGCACTGTGGCCCGTCTCCCTGATGTATGGCGCGTTGGTGGCGCTGCGCCGCTGGCTGTATGGCAGGGGCTGGCTTCGCTCCGAACACCCGGGCCGCCCCGTCATCGTGGTGGGCAACGTGATTGCCGGAGGCGCCGGCAAGACCCCGATAGTCATCGCACTCGGCAAACACCTGCAGGCGCGCGGCCTGCGCGTGGGCGTGATTTCGCGCGGCTATGGCCGCAGCACGCACGACTGCCGTGCGGTACTGCCTGACAGCCTGGCCAGTGAGGTGGGCGACGAGCCCGCCCTGATTGCCCGCAGCGTGGCGGCGGGTGGCACAGTGCCTGTGTTTGTGGCCCCGCGCCGCATCGCTGCCGCACGCGCGCTGCTGGCCGCGCACCCTGACACCGACGTTCTCATTTGCGATGACGGCTTGCAGCACCTGGCGCTGCAGCGGGACTTGGAGATCTGCATCTTCAATGACCAGGGCATCGGCAACGGATTTCTGCTGCCTGCCGGCCCGCTGCGGGAGCCCTGGCCCCGCGCCGTGGACATCGTGCTGCACGCAGGCAGTGCGCCACCGCACGGGACCACCGCGCCTGCATTTGAGCTGCAGCGTAGCCTGGCGCCCTATGCCCTGCGGTCGAACGGCCAGCAGGTGCCACTGGCCCAATTGCAGGGGCAACCGCTGCATGCGGTGGCAGCCGTGGCCAGGCCCAGCGAGTTTTTTGCCATGCTGCGCACCCAGGGCCTGGCGCTGGAGCGCACCGAGGCCCTGCCAGATCACTGTGATTTTGATAGCTGGCAGCGCATATCCGACCAGCGCATGCAGCTTGTTTGCACTGAAAAAGACGCCGTAAAGCTCTGGACCCGCCATC
>NZ_QAIM01000583.1:0-8056 GCF_003061035.1 Acidovorax sp. HMWF018 | reverse complement strand
AACGAACCCTCCCGGAAAGCTCCTCCCCCATGGACCCCAAACTGCTTGAACTGCTGGTCTGCCCCGTCACCAAAGGCCCCCTGACCTATGACCGCGAGGCGCAGGAACTCGTGTCGCGCAGCGCGCGGCTGGCCTACCCGGTGCGCGACGGAATTCCGGTGTTGCTGGAAAACGAAGCACGCACCCTGACCGACGAGGAACTGGAGCAGTGAGCGCACCCGTGCCCGCCTTAGCCCACACCCCCTTCACCGTGCTGATCCCGGCACGCATGGCCTCAAGCCGCTTGCCAGACAAGCCTCTGGCCGACATTGCGGGCCTGCCCATGGTGGTGCGCGTGGCCCGGCGTGCTGCGCAGAGCGCCGCAACCCGCGTCGTGGTGGCGGCCGACGATGCCCGCATCCTGCAAGCCTGCGCAGTGCATGACGTGGATGCCGTCATGACGCGCACCGACCACGCCAGCGGCAGCGACCGCCTGGCCGAGGCCTGCCTACAGCTGGGACTGGACGGCGACGACATCGTGGTCAATGTGCAGGGTGACGAGCCGCTGATAGACCCCGGCCTCATCAATGCCGTGGCAAGCCTGCTGCAAGACCGAGATGGAAAGCGCCCCGAAGCCAGCATGGGTACCGCTGCCCATGCCATTGCGTCCCTGGCCGACTACACCAACCCCAATGTGGTGAAGGTGGTGCTGGACGCGCGGGGTCTGGCCCATTACTTCAGCCGTGCACCCATCCCTTTTGGCCGCGACCACGCGAGCACGGCCTGGTGGGAGGGCGCGGCACAGGCCGCCCAGCCCGGCGTCAAGGCACTGCAAGGCTTTGCACCGCTGCGGCACGTGGGCATCTACAGCTATCGCGCAGGGTTCTTGCGGAAATTTCCGCAGCTGGCGCCAGCACCGACCGAGGCGGTGGAGGCCCTGGAGCAGCTGCGCGCACTCTGGCATGGCCACCACATCGCAGTGCACCTGGCAGACGCAGCGCCCGGCCCTGGCGTGGATACGCCGGAGGACCTGGAGCGGGTGCGCGCGCTGTTTCGCTGAAAGCTCTCTGGCGCCGCTATGCGGTGTGCGCTGCGGGCGCACTTTCAACGCACTGGGGACGTACAGCGGGGCGCCGTGGTGGGCACGTGGAGGCGCCGACCTAGAAACGGTCACCCATGTAAGTCAGCGCAAGGTGGTCACATGCTATCCTCAACTGTAACGAGAGCACCGCATCCCGGGCGCACAGAACGGCTTCAGGCGCCCTTCGAACGTCCCCGCCAGCGGCGCCACCCGATTTCTAACCTTCGAGGACATCCATGAGACTGATTCTGTTGGGCGCGCCTGGCGCCGGAAAGGGCACGCAAGCCACGTTCATCTGCCAGAAGTACGGCATCCCCCAGATCTCCACCGGCGACATGCTGCGCGCAGCGGTCAAGGCCGGCACCCCCCTGGGCCTGCAGGCCAAGGCCGTGATGGATTCGGGCGCCCTGGTCAGTGACGACATCATCATCGGTCTCGTCAAGGAGCGCATCACGCAGGCAGACTGTGCCAACGGCTTCCTGTTCGACGGTTTCCCCCGCACCATTCCCCAGGCCGACGCCATGAAGGCCGCAGGCGTCAAGCTGGACTATGTGCTCGAAATCGATGTGCCCTTTGACGCCATCATTGAGCGCATGAGCGGCCGCCGCTCGCACCCTGCCAGCGGCCGCACCTACCACATCAAGTTCAACCCACCCAAGGTCGAAGGCAAGGATGACGTGACCGGCGAAGAGCTGATCCAGCGCGAAGACGACAAGGAAGAAACCGTCAAGAAGCGCCTGCAGGTCTACAGCGACCAGACGCGCCCCCTGGTGGACTACTACAGCAACTGGGCCAAGGCCGAACCCGCCGCAGCGCCCAAGTACCGCGCCATCAGCGGTACGGGCAGCGTGGACGAGATCACCGCACGCGCGCTGCAGGCGCTGGCCAGCTGATGCAATGAACCAAGGGCCAAGATCCGCCTGACCCGGGTTGGGCGCTCAAGCTTCCTGAAAGCGACGCACTGCACCAGGGCGTCGCTTTTTTCATGGAACGCCCCGCCGCGCGGTGGCCGCGACAGCCGCCCGCTGCGGGCACGTGCCTGGCATCAGGCGGGGCTGGACCGCAAGCCGTAGGCCTTGCCGTCCACAAACAGGTATTCGGCGCGCAGCACTGCCTCGCCCTTTTCGTCCCGCAGGCCAAAGCCCACCACCGACACGGCCGTACCCGGCTTGATCTCAGGCACCTGCCAGGCCTGCATGCGGGTCAACGGAGCCAGCTCAACCTCCCAGACGCGGTCCTTGCGGGTGGGCAGCACGGTTTTGGCTAACAGTGCGCGTCCGTCCACCGGCGCGGTCTGCGCAGGCACAGACCGCTGGGCAAGATCTGAAGGCAACCGGAGCGCAGCGGGCAATTCGAGCTCCAGCTCTGCATGCGGGTTTTGCCACCGCACCTTGCGCGCTGTGCCCTCCAGATACAGCGGTCGGTCCGCATCAAAACTGCTCCAGCCGTGGTGCGCGTGTGCCCCCAAAGGCAAGGCACCAGCGGCGATCAGCACATGACGACGTTGTAAGCCCATAAAGACTCCCGTAGGAATAAAACCCGGTTCAAGGGGTCATATCAAAGGTACGCAATCCAGCGGCCACAGGCCACCACCGACAGCCAGATCACGGTGGACACCAGCATCTGCAAGCGTGCCAACCCATCCAGGCGTACAAGCGAACCGCGTGCATGAAACCACGCCGCGTTGCAGCCCGCAAGCATTAACAACAGCATCTTCAAGGTGAAGGCGCGGTTGCTGAGCAGCTCCGCAGGCTGGGTGGCAAACATCAGCAGCCCCGACGCTGCGGCCAATCCAAAGCCGCACAGCGCCAGGGAGAGACTCAGCCGCGCGAGGTCCTTCACCGGCAATGCCGCACCACGTCCGAAAACCCGCACCTCCAGCAGCGCCAGATTACCCAGCAGCAACGCAATGCCGATGATGTGGACGACCTCCAGCGCGGGGTAAGCCCAGGCGTGTGTCTTGAGTGCGGTGAACACGGCTGCCGGCCCTTTTTAGATCAATGCATCCGCAGCAAATCCAGCATCAGGGCAACCCGCGCCTTCACCGGCGACAGGCCTTGCGAGGCGGGAAGCACATCACCCGGCTTGGGCAGCACCTGCCCCTCCGCGCAGCGGGTGGAGCGCACCACCCGCACTCCGGCGTTCTGCGCGCGCACCAAAGCGGCCTCCAGATCGTGGTGGATCGTGCCATTGCCGGTGCAGGCCACCACCAGGCCCTGCACGCCCTCTCGCACCAGCGCATCTACCGCCCTGCCCGATGCCCCCGCATGGTTCATGACGATTTCCACCCACGGCCAAGCCACAGCGTTCACTATATTCTTCATAGCGCTATCGGCATGATTGACATGCGCTACCGGGCTATTGCATGCCCAGCGGACCACGCCCTCTTCCACCCATCCCAAAGGACCGGCCTCGCCCGAGCTGAAGGCATTGACGCGGTAGGGATGCACCTTTTGCACATACCGTGCGCCATGCACTTCACCCGCAGCAACGGCCAGCACACCTGTTGCACCCGGTGCCAACACCAAAGCCACCGCATCCAGCAGGTTCTGGGGTCCATCGGGGGTCAGGGCTGTGGCGGGCCGCATGGCGCAGGTCAGCACCACGGGCTTGCGCGCATCCAGCACCTCGTGCAAAAACCACGCGGTCTCTTCCAGGGTGTCTGTGCCATGGGTGATGACCACACCTCTCACCTCCGGGTCGCTCAAATGGTGCGCGCACCGCAGAGCCAGCGTGCGCCACACCTCGCAATCCATGTCCTTGCTGTCGATCTGCGCCACCTGCTCAGCAGCCAAGGCGCCCCCTGCCAGTGCCTGCAGGCCTGGCACGGCCGTCAGAAGTTGCTCCACCCCCACCTGGGCAGCGGTGTAGCCAATGTTGTCTCCCGCCTGTGCAGAGGTGCCCGCGATCGTGCCACCGGTGCCCAAAACCACAATTTTTTGCCCACTCACTTGCATACTCCGAAAAACTGGTGAAAAATACAGTTACTGGATTAAAAAACAGTTGTTCGCCACTGTAACCGCCTGCACCGGAAACCACCATGCTCGACAACCCCAAACTCACCGCCCGCCAGCAGCAGATTCTGGATCTCATCCAGACCGCCATCGCACGCACCGGCGCGCCTCCCACCCGCGCAGAAATCGCGGCCGAGCTGGGTTTCAAGTCAGCCAACGCGGCAGAAGAGCACCTGCAGGCCCTGGCCCGCAAAGGGGTGATCGAACTGGTCAGCGGCACCTCGCGCGGCATCCGCTTGCGCGGAGACACAGTGCGCTCCATCAACGCAGCCCGTGGCAACCAATTCAGTCTGCCCATCCCGGGTCTGTCGCAGCTGGTCTTGCCCCTGGTAGGTCGGGTGGCTGCGGGGTCGCCCATTCTCGCGCAGGAACATGTGGACCAGACCTACAGCGTGGAAAACAGCCTCTTCCAACACAAGCCCGACTACTTGCTCAAGGTGCGGGGCATGTCCATGCGCGACGCAGGCATCATGGACGGTGACTTGCTCGCCGTGCAGTCCACTCGTGAGGCTCGCAATGGTCAGATCATCGTGGCCCGCCTGGGCGATGATGTCACCGTCAAGCGACTTCGCCGCACGGCCACTGCCATCGAGTTGCTGCCCGAAAACCCCGACTATCCCGTGATCGTGGTGCAGCCCGGCGAGCCTTTCGAAATCGAAGGACTGGCAGTGGGACTTATCCGCAACACCATGCTGATGTAGCGTGTGCCCCAGGGGCTGCACCGTGGGTGGCGGGCGTTTGGTGAACGGATACAACCGATTCACCAGCCCTGCGGTGCAGGTCCCGTTGAACGCCAAGGCCTCTCAGGCAATGCTTGATGGATCGGCGGAGCAGTTGGCTGCACTGTCGAGGGATCAGCTCGCACTGCGTCTGTCTGCACTGGTGTTCGACCACTTTGCAATCCTGCCTATGTTCAACCCCCGACTTTCGGAGTTTTCACATGGGAATTGCTTTGTTCACCCTGTCTGCTGTGCAGAACCCTCTTCGCAGTCTTAAAAAGCTGCTTGCCAACCCAGCCGGTGCCCTCAAAGACAGATTGGACCTGCGGGCACAGCCAGTCGGCATGAGACGTGCCAGGCCAGGCAACGCCCCAGCATCGGCCTCCCGCAGCGACGACGCCCAAGCCCTGGTCCCCAGCAACTCCACAGAGCCACTGGCGCAACGTCCATTGCGCGGAAATTGGCCCTTTACCGCCAAACCTCCAGCACGAACGCCGGAAAGCCCGACCAGACCCTCTGCCACCCACCGCTCCTTCCTGCCAACACACATGGCCGGCAGCAAACGACAGGCCTTTTTGGCGTCAGTGGGTGCAGATAACTGCCCACCACAATCCACCCGGGTGCTGCGCCGGGCCTCTGACACAGGCACCTGCCGCCTGGTAATTGCTGGCCGCATGGCCGATGTGTGCGCAGAGCTGGACCGCCTGGCAGCATCCGAGGCGCTCCGGGCCTGATTCGCAGAGCACAGCAGGCGGCATGAGCGCCAAGCTCTCTTCTACGCCCCGCGCACCAGGGCTGCGGCAATGGCAGGCAGTGCTCGATCCGCAAATGGCTAACACCGGGGCACCGGCAGGTCCAAAAAAACAGCACCAGGCTGCAGCAGTCGTGGTGCATGGCACTCTCTGAGTCCGGACTTCCGTGCACGCGCAGTGCAAGAAGTACGTCCACGGGGCCCATGCAGCACTCAGTCACCAAAAAACCGCAGGCTTTGGTATGCCCAGCCCGGCCCCTGTGGCATTCCCCTGCGCCCGTCAAGGCACAATGTCGGCATGAATATTGTGATCCTTGACGATTACCAGGATGCAGTGCGCAAGCTGCATTGCGCCTCTCGGCTCGACGCATACACCGCCAAGGTGTACACCAACACGGTCAAAGGGCTGGGGCAGCTTTCGGTGCGACTCAAAGACGCCGACATCATTGTGCTGATCCGCGAACGGACCCAGATCACACGCCAACTGGTTGAAAAGCTCCCGCGGCTCAAGCTCATCGCCCAAACTGGCAAGATTGGGAGCCATATTGATGTAGCGGCATGTACCGAGCGGGGGATCGCCGTGGCAGAAGGGGTCGGCTCCCCTGTGGCTCCCGCCGAGCTGACCTGGGCCCTGGTGATGGCCTCCATGCGCCGCCTGCCCCAGTACATCTCCAACCTCAAGCATGGCGCTTGGCAGCAGTCCGGTCTCAAGACCGCGTCCATGCCCCCCAACTTCGGGGTCGGCAGCGTGCTGCGGGGTAAAACACTGGGTATCTGGGGCTACGGCCGCATCGGACAACTGGTGGCAGGCTATGGACGGGCGTTTGGCATGAACGTGCGCGTCTGGGGGCGTGAAGCCTCGCGCGCGCAGGCGCTGACAGATGGGTACCAGGCCGCTGCCACGCGCGAAGAGTTTTTTTCGCAGTGCGACGTGATCTCGTTGCACCTGCGCCTGAACGACGAAACGCGCGGCATCATCTCGCTTGAAGACCTCTCGTGCATGAAGCCCACCTCGCTGCTGGTCAACACGTCACGTGCAGAATTGATTGAACCCGACGCGCTCATCGCAGCACTCAACCGGGGTCGCCCGGGCCTGGCGGCCGTGGACGTGTTTGAGAGCGAACCCATCCTGCAAGGCCACGCCCTGCTCCGCCTGGAAAACTGCATCTGCACGCCACACATCGGGTACGTGGAGCAGGACAGCTACGAGCTCTACTTTGGTGCAGCTTTCGACAATGTGGTGAATTTCATCAAAGGCACGCCTACCAACATCGTGAATCCAGGCTCGCTACAAGTCAGGCGCTAACAGATCAACCCGTTGCGGCGTTAGCAACGCTGACTACACCGCGCAATTAAAAAAGGCTTCCCGAGGGAAGCCTTTTTTGCGATTGTTGCAGGGCACCGAAATGCCCCGCAGCAGAAAGCAGCACTCCAATTACAGAGGTGTCTTCTTGCCGTCCTTGTAGACGTACAGCGTGATCGCTGGGTTCTTCATTTCGCCGTTGGGTTCGAAGGCGATGGTGGAGGTCACGCCCTTGAAGTTGGACTTGGCGAGTTCGTTCACGTACACCTTGGGGTCCACGGAGTTGGCGCGCTTCATCGCGTCCACCAGCAGGAACGTGGCGTCATAGGTGTAGGGGCTGTACACCTGGAACTGGTTGGGGTACTTGGCGTCGTACTTGGCCTTCCAGGCCGTACCGCCAGGCATCTTGGCCAGCGAGGAGCCGCCTTCCGCGCAGATCACGTTAGCCAGGGTCTTGGCACCGGCAGCCAGCTTGGCGATTTCGGACGTGCAGACGCCGTCACCACCGAAGTACTTGACGTTGGCCATGCCCAGCTGTTCCATCTGGCGCAGCATGGGGCCGGCTTGAGGGTCCATACCACCGTAGAACACGGCATCAGGGTTCTTGGCCTTGATGGCGGTCAGGATGGCCATGAAGTCAGTGGCCTTGTCGGTGGTGAACTGCTCGTCCACCACCTTCATGCCCTTGGCCGTAGCAGTCTTCTTGAACACGTCGGCAACACCTTGGCCGTAAGCAGTACGGTCATCGATGATGGCAACGGTCTTGAGCTTCAGGGTGTCCACAGCGTAGAAGGCCAGACCAGCGCCCAGGGCGTTGTCGTTGGCGATGATACGGAACGTGGTCTTGTAGCCAGGCTTGGTCAGGTTGGGGTTGGTCGCAGCGCCCGTCACCATGGGGATGCCGCAATCGTTGTACACCTTGGAGGCGGGGATCGTGGTACCGGAGTTGAGGTGGCCGACCACGCCAGCGACCTTAGAGTCGCACAGCTTTTGTGCGGCGGCAGTGCCCTGCTTTGGATCGGCAGCGTCATCTTCAGCCTGCAGCTCGAACTTGATCTTCTTGCCGCCGATGGTGACGCCTTGAGCATTCAGCTCTTCAATGGCCATGCGGGCGCCATTTTCGTTGTCCTTGCCGTAGTGGGCTTGGGCGCCGGAAACCGGAGCCACGTGGCCGATCTTGACCACCTGCTCTTGTGCAGAGGCCACACC
>NZ_QAIM01000582.1:5162-9496 GCF_003061035.1 Acidovorax sp. HMWF018 | reverse complement strand
GATTGGGGGGAGGCTGTGGGGCGCCGCGCGTGGCGACGATGGGCTGGGGAAATTATCAATTTGCGTCCATGCATTGATAATCGCCGTCAAAGAACTGCACTTGTTCCCCATGCGCATCAATCAACCCCTGGACAGTCTCCCCGACATGGCGGTGTTTGCGCGTGTGGTGGACGCGGGCAGCTTCTCGGCTGCCGCCCGGCAACTGGGCATCACACCGTCAGCGGTTAGCCGCCAGGTGGCTCGGCTGGAAGGGGCGCTGCGCGTGCGCCTGCTGGAGCGCACCACCCGCAAGCTGCGGCTGACCGATGCGGGCACGGCGGTCTACAGCCGTTGTCAGGACATGGTGTCTGCCGCACGCGAGGTGTGGGCGCTGAGCGACACGCACTCTGCCGCGCCCTCCGGCATGGTGCGCATGAGCATGGCCAAGGCGGTGGGGCGCCAGCTGGTGCACCCGCTGGTGCTGCCGTTTTTGCAGAAATACCCCCAGGTCGATGTGCAGCTGTTGATCACCGACCGCACGGTGGACCTGTTCGAGGAACCCATCGACCTGGCCCTGCGCGTGACCGATACGCCACCCCCGGGCCTGGCCGGGCGGCCGCTGGCGACCCTGCGCCACCTGGCCTGCGCCAGCCCGCATTACCTGGCTGAGCGGGGCCACCCCCAGCACCCGCGCGACCTGGAGCACCACGCCTGCATCACCCTGGGTGAGGACGAGCGCGACCGACACTGGCGCTTCGAGCGCGCAGGCGAATCCGCCACGGTGGCTGTGCGCGGGCGCTATGTGGCCAACCACAGTGAGGTGCGACTGGAGGCCGCGCTGAGCCACCTGGGCATTGCCAGCCTGCCGGGCTTTACTGCGCGCGCTGCGTTGGCGCGGGGTGACCTGGTGACCGTGTTGCCCGACTGGGAGCACAAGACCTCGTACGCGGGCACGGCCTGGGTGTTGTACCCGTCCCACCGGTTTCTGCCAGCCAAGCTGCGGGTGTGGATCGACCACCTGGTGGAAGGTTTTGCGGGCGTGGAGTGAAGCGGGGGAGGTGCGCTAGGGCAGGGCGACCGTGCGGAGGGCGCAGCGGGTGTTGCGCCCTCGGCCGCTCATCTGGCCCGGGGCTGATCACCCAACGACGGTTCCTTGGGACCAGCAGCAAAGTTCGCCACCCTTGCTGCCATGTGGCACGCAGCGTTGCGCAACCACCGCAGTCGCCGTCTTTTGTGTAACCAAAGTCTGCAAATCAGGGTTTACACCTTGTCATTTTACGTAATTATGAGAAATTACACACATGGCGAGGCAATCGCCTCTGTTGTCAGCTGTTAGTGGTGTGTTGCAGGCAATCGGCCTGCGCCGTGCTTCAGCCGCTGACAGCCGATGCCTCGCGGGTTGGTGCCCTGGAGCCTTGTTTTACATGCGTCCTGTCCCGAATTCACTGCACGACGAAGTCGCCTCCCGGCTGCGGGAGCAGATTTTTGCGGGCGCCTTGCCGCCCGGCAGCTTTCTGGACGAGGCGGCCTTGTGCGAGCGGCTGGAGATCTCGCGCACCCCGCTGCGCGAAGCGCTCAAGGTGCTGGTGGCCGAGGGGCTGCTGCGCCATGAGCCGCGCCGGGGTTGTTTTGTGGCCGAGGTCACCGAGAGCGATCTGGACAACATCTTTCCCGTCATCGCATTGCTGGAGGGGCGTGCCGCACATGAGGCCACGCGCAAGGCCGTGGCGGCCGATATTGCCGCGCTGGAGCTGCTGCACGAGCGCCTGCAACAGTGCGCGGCCGATGGGCGCATGACCGACTACTACGAAGCCAACTACGCCATCCACGAGGCCTTCATCACGCTGGCGGACAACCGCTGGCTGGCCCAGGTGATTGGCGACCTGCGCAAGATCCTGCGGCTGGCACGCCACAAGACGCTGCATGCCCCCGGGCGCATGCAGCAAAGCCTGGCAGAGCATCTGGCCGTGTTTGCCGCGCTCAAGGCGCGCGACTGCGACGCGGCCGAGGAGGCCATGCGCACCCATCTGTTGCGCCAGCGCGATGCGCTGCGCGATGTAGCCCGCAACCAGCAATCGAGGTTGACCCCATGATCAACAGCACTCCCGAATGGATCACCCGCAGCGTGTCACGCCTGCGCACTGCCGCGCCTGCCGCCGACAAGGCGGGGGACAAGACCGCCGACAAGTCTGCCAAGGCCTCACTCGACAAAACCGTGACCGATGTGGTCGCCAAGGTCGCGGTGCCGCGTTCTACCAATGAGCGCCTGCAGGCCACCCTGCGGCGCGGCCAGGAGGCGTTGTCGCCCCGCGCATTGCGCCGTCTGCTGGCCGACCTGCAGGAGGTGGTAGCGCCCCAGGTGAGCGAGATCGAAGGCGGCCGCCGCGCCCAGGCCGTGGCCGACTGGTATGCGAAGGCCGAGCACGAGGAAAGGCGCGACATGTGGCTGCTGATGTGCGAGCAGTTCGCACCGGATGCCACGCGCTTCAAGTCGGCCCGCCAGCGCTACGAAGCGGCGGCGGGCACGGCCGAAGAAGGGCAGGCCGAGATCAGCCTGCGCCGTGCGCTGGTATCGCCCCGCACGCGGCTGCTGCAGCGGTTTTCGGCGTTCCCCGAGGGCATGCGTTTTCTGGTGGACATGCGCGCAGAAATCCTGCCGCTGCTCAAGGCCGACAAGCGCCTGCTGCCGCTCGATGCCGAGCTGGAGCATTTGTTTTCGACCTGGTTCGACGTGGCCTTTCTGGAGCTGCGCCGGCTGTCGTGGGACTCGCCCGCCTCGCTGCTCGAAAAGCTCATCAAGTACGAGGCCGTGCACGACATCCGCAGCTGGGCCGACCTGAAGAACCGCCTGGACAGCGACCGCCGCTGCTATGGCTTCTTCCACCCACGCCTGCCCAACGAGCCGCTGATCTTTGTGGAGGTGGCGCTGGTGGACAAGATTTCGTCCAGCATCACGCCGCTGCTGGACGAGGCCGCTGCGCCCGTGGACATCACACGGGCCACCACGGCCATCTTCTATTCCATCAGCAACACGCAAACAGGCCTGCGCGGCGTGAGCTTTGGCGACTCGCTCATCAAGCATGTGGTGGAAACGCTCACGGCCGAGTTTCCGCGCCTGCGCACCTTTGCCACGTTGTCGCCCATCCCGGGTTTCCGCGCTTGGCTGGGCAAACATGCAGGGGCCATGCTGGACCGCCTGGACGACAAGCGCCGCAGCGAGCTGGGCCGCGCGGTGGGCTTCGAGCCGCCGCAGGCCACGCATTTGCTCGGGGCGGTGGACAAGGCGCTGGAGCTGGACGCCAAATCCCCCGTGCGCCAGATGCTGCTGGAATGCGCCGCGTACTATCTGGGCCGCGAGCTGCAAGAGGGTAAACCGGCAGACCCCGTGGCCCGCTTCCACCTGGGCAACGGCGCGCGGGTAGAGCGCCTGAACTGGGCGGGTGATCCGTCCAGCAAGGGGCAGAAACAATCGTACGGGCTCATGGTGAACTATCTGTACGACTTGAAGCGCATCGACAAGCATCGCAGCTTGCTTGCGCAGGGCAAGGTGCCAGTGTCGGGGGACATCGACAGCCTTTGCCGCGACTGACGGGGCGGCCGGCAAGATGCCGGGCGGACCAGTGACCGCGTATTTTTACAACGACAGGAGACAAGGAATGACTGATTTGCGAATCCAACGCCGGGGTGTATTGCTCGGCGCGGCGGCTGCAGGCCTGGGCCTGGCCAGCAGCAACAGCTGGGCCCAAAGCACCTGGCCCAGCAAGCCCGTGACGGTGGTGGTGCCGTTCCCCGCCGGTGGCGGCACCGATGCGTTTGCCCGGCCGCTGGCTGCGCAGTTTTCCAAAAGCACAGGCAAGACGCTGGTGATCGACAACCGGGGGGGCGCCGGGGGCACGCTGGGTGCCAGCATTGCGTCCAAGGCGGCGCCCGATGGCTACACGCTGTTCATGGGCGCCGTGCACCACGCGATTGCCCCTGCGATGTACCCCAAGCTCGACTACGACATCGAGAAAGACTTCATTCCCCTGGCGCTGCTGGCCAACGTGCCCCAGGTGCTGGTGGTCAATCCCAAGACGCCGTCCACCAACTTCAAGCAGTTTCTGGACTACATCAAGCGCAACCCTGCCAAGCTCAACTACGGTTCGGCCGGAGCAGGCACCTCGCACCATCTGGCGGGCGAGCTGTTCAAGCAGCAGACGGGCACCTTCATCACCCACATCCCGTACCGGGGCGCAGGCCCGGCGCTGCAGGATCTCATTGGCGGCAACGTGGACATGATGTTCGACGGCCTGGGCTCGTCAGCCAATCACATCAAGAGCGGCCGTATCAAGGCGCTGATGGTGTCCGGCGCCAAA
>NZ_QAIM01000582.1:0-5140 GCF_003061035.1 Acidovorax sp. HMWF018 | reverse complement strand
CCCGCCATGCCCGCTCGCTCCGCAAAAGCGCACACCGTCGTTGTTGCAAATGCTCGCCATAGCCGGTGCTATGGCTGCGCTTTGCGCCATCCCCCGAGGGGGACGCCACCCGTGGCCTGGCAAAGCCGGTTCCACGGTGGCGCTGGCGATGGCATGGCGGGGTGAGAAGGTCGTGGGCGGCATGTGAAGGAAATGGATACCAGGATGTCGGGTGAAGTGTTGATGAATGCTGGTGAGGGCGGGGTGGTGCATGTCACCCTGCGCCACACCGGGCGGCTGAACGCCATGTCGCGGCCCATGTGGCGGCAGTTGCGTGCGGTGTTTGAAGATGTGCAGCGCTCTGCCGATGCGCGCTGTGTGCTCATCGCGGGCGAGGGCGGGGCGTTCTGTGCGGGCGGAGACATTTCGGAGTACCCCGGCTTCCGTTTTGACGCGGCCGCGCTGCGCGACTTTCATGAAAACGACGTGTGGGGCGGGCTCAATGCCATGCTCCAGTGCGACGTGCCCATCGTGGCCCAGATCAGCGGTGCCTGCATGGGCGCCGGCGTGGAGATTGCCAGCTGCTGCGACATCCGCGTGGCGGGCAGTGGCGCGCGGTTTGGCGCGCCGATTGCCAAGCTGGGTTTTCCGATGGCCCCGCGCGAGGCGCAACTGGTGGCCGGTGCGGTGGGTGATGTGACCGCGCGCCAGATGCTGCTGGAGGCCGCCACCTTCAGCGCCCCCGACATGCTGGCCCGTGGCTTTCTGAGCCGCGTGGTGGCTGACGACATGGTGGCCACCGAAGCCCTGGGCAGTGCCCAGCGCATTGCTGCGCTGGCGCCCCAGGCCGCCCGCATGAACAAACAGACGTTTCGTGCGCTAAAAGCGCCTGTAGCGCAAGAAAATCATGCCCAGCCTGCTATCGAAAACATAGTAAATGGCCCCGCTGACCCCTATGCTTATGCCGCCAGTGCCGAGCACCGCGAAGGGATCGCTGCCTTTCTGGACAAGCGCGCGCCGGTGTTCTGACCGGCGCCTCCGCCCCCGCTTTCTCCCATTCAGCCAGTCCCAAACTCTCAACCCAGCCACCCAGCCCATTGAAGTCTGAGCCATGAGCCAACACAACCTCTTCAGCGCCCTGCGCGCAGCGTTCCCATCTGACCTGGACAGCACTGCCGTCGAGACCACGGCGGCCGACGGCACCCCGTTGTACTACACCTGGCGCGATCTGGACCGCGCCAGCGCCCGCATCGCCAACCTGCTCGCGTCGCTCAAGCTGCCCGAAGTCAGCCGCGTTGCCGTGCAGGTCGAAAAGTCCGTCGAAGCCATGGCCCTGTACCTGGCCACGCTGCGTGCGGGCTACGTCTTTTTGCCGCTCAACACCGCCTACCAAAGCGCCGAGATCGAATACTTCATCGGCAACGCCGAGCCGGCCGTGGTGGTGTGCTCGCCCGGCAACTTTGGCTGGGTCAGCAAGATTGCCTTCACCCTGGGCACGCAGCATGTCTTCACCCTGGGTGACGACCGCACCGGCAGCCTGCTGGAGCGTGCAGCGCACCACGGCGACGAGCACCAGGCCGTGTCCCGCAGCGCCGACGACCTGGCCGCCATCCTGTACACCAGCGGCACCACGGGCCGCAGCAAGGGCGCCATGCTCACACACGGCAACATGCTCAGCAATGCCGTCATGCTCAAGGACTACTGGGGCTGGAAGAAGGGGGACGTGCTCATCCACGCGCTGCCCATCTTCCACGTGCACGGCCTGTTCGTCGCCATCCATGGCGCGCTCATCAACGGCAGCAAGATGATCTGGATGGCCAAGTTCGACCCCAAGGCCGTCATCGCCGCCATGCCCCGCGCCACCGTGTTCATGGGCGTGCCCACGCTGTATGTGCGCATGCTGGCCGAGCCCGGCCTGACCAAACAGGCCGTCAAGAACATGCGCCTGTTCATCGCAGGCTCTGCACCGCTGCTCATCGAAACCTTCAAGGAATGGCAGCAACGCACCGGCCACACCATCTTGGAGCGCTACGGCATGAGCGAAACCATCATGCTCACCAGCAACCCCTACAGCGCCGACCAGCGCTACAACGGTCAGGATGAACGCCGGGGCGGCACCGTGGGCTTCCCCCTGCCGGGTGTGAGCCTGCGCGTGCAGGGCGATGATGGCAAAGACCTGCCCGTGGGCGAGATCGGTGGCATCCAGGTCAAGGGCCCCAACGTGTTCAAGGGCTACTGGCGCATGCCCGAAAAGACCGCCGAAGAGTTCACGAAGGATGGTTACTTCAAGACCGGCGACGTGGGCAAAGTGGACGAGCGCGGCTACGTGCACATTGTGGGCCGCAGCAAAGACCTGATCATCAGCGGCGGCTACAACGTCTACCCCGCAGAGATCGAGGGCTACATCAACGACATGACCGGCGTGGCCGAAAGCGCCCTGGTCGGCGTGCCACACCCTGACTTTGGCGAAGTGGGCGTGGCCGTGGTCATTGCCAAGCCCGGCGCCAGCCTGGACGCCGATGCCATCGTGGCCCAGCTCAAGTCGCAGCTGGCCAACTTCAAGATCCCCAAGAAGTGTTTTGTGGTGTCTGAGCTGCCGCGCAACACCATGGGCAAGGTGCAAAAGAACCTGCTGCGGGATCAGTACAAAGGGTTGTTCGCCTGAGGCAGACCCGCGAGTGGAGGCCTTCGCACTGGCAAAAATAGTGTGAACAGGCCCTAGCCCGCTGCAGAGGCCTGGGGGTTGCAGAAAATGCAGGGCGTGGCGGCTGGCGCCGCGGCGCCCTCGGCATGGTTGCAGCAGTGTTCCAGCCACCCCGCCACCAGCCGGTACACCGACAAATTGGTGCGTGCCGTGGGCGCGCACAGGTAGTAGCCGAGCGGGCTGTCAAAGCGGTCTTTCAGGGGCTCTACCAGAGTGCCTGCCTGCAGTTCGTCTTCCACCAGGCAGGTGGGCACGATGCCAACGCCAAAGCCTGAAACCGCTGCGCGGATGATGAGTGAATACAGGTTGAAGCCCGGCCCGAACCGGCTGGCGCTGGTGTCCAGGCCGTGGGCTTCCATCCAGTCCTGCCAGGCCAGGGGCACCTCAATGTGCTGCAGCAGCGTGGCGCGCATCAAATCTTGCGGGGTGTTCAGGGGCAGGGCGGCCTGCAGTTGCGGGCTGCACACGATGCTGGTTTCCTTGCCAATCAGGTAGCGCGCATTGGCGCTGGGCCAGTTGCCGTAGCCGTACTGGATGGCAGCGTCGAACTCGTGCGGTGTCGCAAAGTCGTGCGCGTGCTGGTAACGCACAAAGTTCAGCGACACCTGCGGCAGCGTGCGCTTGAAGTGGCCCAGGCGCGGAAACAGCCACTGCGCCGCAAACGTGGGCGGCACCGACAGGTTGAGCGAGCCGCCATCGCCCCCGTACGACATGAGCTGTGCCGTGGCGGATTCCAGCGCGGCCATGGCCGGGCGGGTGGCGTTCAGGTAGGTAGCGCCTGCCTCGGTCAGCTCTAACCCCGTAGCCTTGCGGATGAACAGCTTCTGGCCCAGGTAGTCCTCCAGCGCAGCGATGTGGCGGCTGATGGCGCTTTGCGTCACGCACAGCTCGCGTGCGGCCATGGTGAAGGCCTGGTGCTTGGCGGCGGAGTGAAAGGCGTTCAACTCAGAGATGGTGGGGCACAGGCGGCGCATAGATGTATGCCTAGGGGGTATGAGTAGGGCTCATGGGATGGTGAGATTTTAGGCGTTGCGGATAAGGGCAATTGGCCCGATAAATGCGTCCTGTGACAGCAACGTGTCAAGCGCCACACTCTGTAGATGCTGCAATGCACCAGATGGATGCTTGATGGTCTTCATGGCCCCCTGAAAAAGAAGGCTATGAGTAATTTTGAAGCCATCGCGCCCACTTTGACGAATCTCATGACCTCTTTGTTGATTGAAAACAGCCGTGTGCTGGATGTCCACGCACTCACACTGCGCACCGGCCTGTCCGTTCTGGTGCAGGACGGCCGTATTGCGGCGGTAGGCACCGACCTGCAGGTGCCAGAAGGGACCACCACGCTCGACGCCAAGGGCATGACCCTGATGCCCGGCCTGATCGACTGCCACGTGCATGTGGTGGCGTCTTCGTTCAACCTGGGCGCCGTGGCCAAGATGCCCAACGTGTTCACCATGATGCGCTCGCTGCCCATCATGAAGGGCATGCTGGAGCGGGGCTTTACCACCGTGCGTGATGCGGGCGGCGCCGACTGGTCGCTGGCCGAGGCCGTGCGCACGGGGCTGGTGCAGGGGCCACGTATCTTCCCTGCGGGCAAGGCGCTGTCGCAAACCGGCGGGCATGCGGATTTCCGCCAGCGCAACGATGACCTGGATGTGTGTTCGTGCGCCTACAAGCTGGGCAACATCGGCCGCGTGGTCGATGGTGTGGATGCTTGCCGACTGGCGGTGCGTGAAGAAATTCTGAAGGGTGCCACGCAGATCAAGGTGATGGCTTCGGGCGGCGTGGCCTCGCCCAACGACCCGATTGGCAACCTGGGCTATTCCGAGGCCGAGCTGCACGCCATTGTGGAAGAGGCATCCAATGCCAACACCTATGTCATGGCCCACGCCTACACGCCCCGCGCCATCGCCCGCGCCGTGCGCTGTGGCGTGCGCACCATCGAGCACGGCAATCTGGTGGATGCGCCCACGGCAGAGTTCATGGCCGAGATGGGCGCTTTCATGGTGCCCACGCTCATCACCTACGAGGGCTTGGCCAACGAGGGCGAGCGTTATGGCCTGCCTGCGGTGTCGATTGCCAAGATCGATTCGGTGCGCGGCCAGGGCAAGCAGGCCATTGAGATCCTGGCCAAGGCGGGCGTGAAGATGGGCCTGGGCAGCGACTTGCTGGCCGAGACGCATTACCTGCAGTCGGACGAGTTGCGCTTGCGCGCGGAGATTCTGGGCAATGGCCCGGTGCTGCAGCAGGCCACGCTGATTGGCGCGGAGATTCTGGGCCAGCAAGGCCAGCTGGGCGAAGTCACGGCCGGTGCCATTGCCGACATCTTGCTGGTCGATGGCAACCCGCTCACCGACATCACCTGCCTGCTGAACCAAGGCGAGCGCATTCGCGCCATCGCCAAGGACGGCGTGTGGGTCAAGAACACCCTTTGAGTCCCTTTCATCCCCTCACCCC
>NZ_QAIM01000581.1:0-1029 GCF_003061035.1 Acidovorax sp. HMWF018 | reverse complement strand
CCCCAACGCTGAACGCCCATGCCCGATACCCAGCCCCCCGCCCACGACGCCGCCCCGCCGCTATCCGCCTTGCGCCATGGCACCTTTGAAGACGCCCAGGCCCTGTTTGCGGGCACCCTGTTTGTGGCCATGGCGCTCATGCTGTTCAACCAGGCGGGGCTGCTGGTGGGCGGCACGGCGGGCGCGGCGTTCTTGCTGCACTACGTCACCGGCATTTCGTTCGGCAAGCTGTTCTTTGTGGTCAACCTGCCGTTCTACTGGTTTGCCTGGACGCGCATGGGGCGCGAGTTCACGATCAAGACCTTTGTCTGCGTGGGCCTGCTGTCGCTGCTGACCGAGCTGTTCCCGCACGTGATGCATGTGGACTACCTGAACCCGCTGTTCGCCTCGTTGCTGGGCGGGCTGCTGCTGGGCACGGGCTGCCTGTTCCTGGCACGCCACCGCTCCAGCCTGGGTGGCGCCACCGTGGTGTCGCTGTACCTGCAAGGCCGCTACGGCATGCGTGCGGGCAAGGTGCAGATGATGATCGATGGCACCGTCGTACTGCTCGCACTGTGGGTGGTGCCGGTAGACCGTGTGGCGTATTCGGTGCTGGCGGTGCTGGTGATGAGCGGGTTTTTGTGGATCAGCCACCGGCCAGGGCGCTACGTGGGCCATTGAGCGAGACAGCCGCCAGCGCGGTGGCTGACAGCCTCGTCGTTTGAGCGCGACCCCGGGGCTCTGAGTCCCGCCAAACGCTGCGGGGCCATTCCATTCTCTGCGTCAACCCTGCTTCAGTGGGGTGCGCTTGCGCGTCCTCCCGCCCTAGAGTTCCAGGCACCCCGCCTGCACCCGCAAGAGGGAGCCGGACCTATTCGTGCCTCCCGAGGGGTTGGAGTGTCCATGCAGTTCACAGACCCGGAGAACCCTTGATGTATCGAAATTTTTCTGCCATGGCTGAGGCCCTGCGTGTGAGGCTTGCCGGTGCGGCATGGGCGTTGCCTCTGGTCATGGCAGGCGTCCTGGCAGCTTGCGGAGGCGGTGGTGGGG
>NZ_QAIM01000580.1:5954-13271 GCF_003061035.1 Acidovorax sp. HMWF018 | reverse complement strand
CGCCCCCATGGGGGCGTTCGTCTGGTACATCCCGACCATGATCGCTGCGGACATCACCAAGGGCCTGATCCAAGGCGGCGGTGAGCTGCCCGCGTACATGAAGGGCTACGACGCGGGCGACTGGGTGATGCACGGTGTGCAGCGCGCGGGTCTGCTGGGCGCTGCACAGCTGGGGGTGGATGCGCAGGCCGACATGTTCTCGCTGGCCGGGCCTGGTGTGGAGCAGGCCATCGACGCACTGCGCGACCCGCTGAGCGAGACGACAGTCAAGGCGTTGCCGGCGCACGGGCTGTACGCTCAGGCGCTGCGCTGAACCCGCGCCCCATAACCTGCGGAGCAAAAAGAAAAGGCGCCACTGGCGCCTTTCAGTCTTGCGGTCTGTCCGCAAACTTCTATTTAGGATCTCTTTCTACTCCGTACTTATATAAATTATTTTCTTTCGAAAGAATAGAAATATAAGTATAAGAACGTAAGTAGGTAAAGATTAGGCGGCGAGGGCCGCCGCGCGTTTCTTCTTGGCCCACTGGTAGGTGCCGTGGGCGACGAGAAGGATGCCTACAGCTGCACGCAGCGCCTTGTAGGCGGCGCGGAGCAGGCGGGCGATGGTGAAGAAGGTGGTCATTGGTCGTCGTCCTCTGGTTCGTCTTCGAGCTGGACGACGGTGTCGTCCCAGGTCTCGTGGGTGATGACCACCACAGACCCCTGCTTCGGATCGGTGGGGTCGATGAGATAGCGCGACATGATCGTGCCGGTGCGCTTCAAGGCCAGCGCGTTGAGCTTGGCCTCTCGCGCGGTGATGTTGCCGTGATCGTTGACTGCGTGACGCGCGACCAGGTCCAGCGGGATGCGCTTGAGCTTGATCTTGGCCGCCGGTGTGACGCGCAGGTTGCCGAGCAGAAAGTTGGCATACATGGTCAGGCCCTCTTGGGTGTGAGGAACCGGATCAGAGCGAACACAACCAGCACCACTGGTGCGCCGAATAGACCCAGCTCGAGCATCCGGCTGTCGCCCGTGATGAGCAGGGCCATGCCGCAGGCGCCCGCCCAGGTGAGCGCGGCGCCGAGCGGCCACGGGCGCAGGTATGGGCCAAGCGCTGCAGCTGCCGTGACGCCGACGACCAGCCCCGGGTGCGAAGCCGTGGCGTACAAGATGTACCCGCCGACCGCGACCCAGACGATGAACATGATGAAGCGGACGAGCTTGATGAGTTCCATAGATCCCTTTCAGGTGGTGAGCGCACGGGAGGCGGCGAAAATGGTGTTGAGCTCGTTGGCGAGCTGGTTGGCACCGGGACTTGGTACGCGGAAGGACTCGCTCTTCTGCACGAAGCGCAGGGGCTCCACGCGCAGGGTGATGAACTTTGCCTCGCCGATGTGGCGTGGGTTGAACACGCGGGCCTCAAGGTACTGGTCCGGCGCCATCTTCAGCTGGGCGATGATGTCGTAGGCGGTCATGGTCATCCGATCAGTTTAGAGCAGGCCGTGCGATACATGACGATCGCATCGATGACGCCGCGGATGTGTTCGCACGGCACGATGTCGAGGACGAATACCCTCCCGACGCCGGGTGTGCCCAATTCGCCCACGCACCTGATTTCGCACATGTCGTCTAGAAGGTAGCGCCTTTCAAACATGTACCCTATGTCCGTTGCAGGTATTGGCCACACCTCTGGGCGGATGTATTGGCTGTAGTCGACCATCGCAGTCACCCGACCAGCTTGCGGCAGGCCATGACGTACTCGGCGATGGCCTGCACAGCGTGAGGAGCTTCGTACTCCGGCACGACGTCCAAGACATACAGGCGCGGCGGCATGCCAGGTGGGCTGCCCCAGGCCCGGACCTCGATCCTCCCGCCCGAGTGCCGCGCGCCGAAATGCACGCTTGAGACTGTGTCCACAGAGACTGGCCACACCTCCGGGCGGATATACTTGTCATAGTTAGATGTCATAGTCATGTTCGAATCAAGGCTCCATGCGGGCTGCGGGGCGATGTCGATCACCTTGACATGGTGGGGGTCGTTGGTTCGAGTCCAATCGCGCCTACCAAGTTTTTCTGAAAGAAACCAGCTTTCAGTTCAAAAAAACTTGGCAACAACACCGCAAGCGGTGTTCATGCAGCAAGCCACCGTAAGGTGGCTTTTTTGTTTTTGCTTCACGCGCTGTTGCCGGGCTGTGGTGTGTGGTGCAGGAAGCGCCACGACACACAGCGCAGGACCTATCAGTCACACGCGCGACACTCGGTTGTCCTGCGTCCTCAGGGTATTCCTTTGCCGCAGCGGCGCAGCAGTCTCCCTAGAATGTGCTGCACTGCAATACATGGGTTTTGAGCCCGAGGAGTTCGTTGTGTCCGAACCGAAAACCGCTGCGTCCAAATCGACCCAGCGCGTCATCAAGAAGTACCCCAACCGCCGTCTGTACGACACAGACACCTCCACCTACATCACCCTGGCCGAGGTGCGCCAGCTGGTGATGGACCACCAGAACGTGGTGGTGCGCGACGCCAAGACGGGCGAAGACCTCACACGCAGCATCCTGCTGCAGATCATTTTGGAAGAGGAGGCTGGCGGCGCCCCGATGTTCACCGAGGCGGTGCTGGCCAACATCATCCGGTTCTACGGCCATGCCATGCAGGGGTTCATGGGCGCGTACCTGGAGAAGAACGTCCAGGCCTTTACCGACGTGCAGACCAAGCTAGCTGAGCAGTCCCAAAGCGTGACGCCCGAGATGTGGGCGCAGTTCATGAGCCTGCAGTCGCCCATGCTCAAGGGCATGATGGGCAACTATGTCGAGCAGTCGCAGACCATGCTGGCCCAGATGCAGGAGCAGATGCAAAAGCAGACGGAGCAGATGCTGGGCGCATTTGGACTGAAAAGATAGCCGCCGAGGCGCCTGCGGCGCCTTGCGCCCGGGCGGCGCCGCTAGAGCGGTGGTGCGGCCTTTGAATGGTGGCTGCGGGCTGGTGCAGCACCGGTTGCGCAGGTTGCGGCAGGTGGCAAACCTTGCGATGAATCGGCCATCCTGACCGCTCAACGCCGGAACTGGGACAATACGGGGATATGAGCGAAGCAATTGCCCCCACCAAAACACCCAAAGTCGGATTCGTCAGCCTGGGATGCCCCAAGGCGCTGACCGATTCCGAGCTGATCCTCACGCAGTTGAGCGCCGAGGGTTACGAAACCTCCAAGACCTTCCAGGGCGCTGACCTGGTCATCGTCAACACCTGCGGCTTCATCGACGATGCCGTGAAAGAAAGCTTGGACACCATTGGCGAAGCCTTGGCCGAGAACGGCAAGGTCATCGTCACCGGCTGCCTGGGCGCCCGCACGGGTGACGATGGCGGCAACATGGTGCGCCAGATGCACCCCAGCGTGCTGGCCGTGACCGGGCCCCATGCCACGCAAGAGGTGATGGATGCGGTCCACCTGAACCTGCCCAAGCCCCACGACCCCTTCGTGGACCTGGTGCCCGGCAGCTTCGGCATCGCGGGCATCAAGCTCACGCCCAAGCATTACGCTTACCTCAAGATCAGCGAAGGCTGCAACCACCGTTGTACCTTCTGCATCATCCCGTCCATGCGCGGCGATCTGGTGTCACGCCCCATTGGCGACGTGCTGAGCGAGGCCAAGGCCTTGTTTGAAGGTGGTGTGAAAGAGTTGCTGGTGATCAGCCAGGACACCTCGGCCTATGGCGTGGACGTGAAGTACCGCACGGGCTTCTGGGATGGCAAGCCTGTCAAGACCCGCATGCTGGAGCTGGTGCAGACGCTGGGCGAGATTGCCGAGCCCTATGGCGCCTGGGTGCGCCTGCACTATGTGTACCCGTACCCTAGCGTGGACGAAGTGATCCCACTCATGGCCACGGGCAAGGTGCTGCCGTACCTGGACGTGCCTTTCCAGCACAGCCACCCTGACGTCCTGAAGCGCATGAAGCGCCCCGCCAGCGGCGAGCGCAACCTGGAGCGCATCCTGCGCTGGCGCGAAGCCTGCCCCGAGCTGGTCATCCGCAGCACCTTCATTGCGGGCTTTCCGGGCGAGACGGAAGAAGAGTTCCAGCACCTGCTCGACTTCGTGCGCGAGGCGCAGATTGACCGTGCGGGCTGCTTTGCCTACAGCGATGTGAATGGTGCTGCGGCCAACGAGCTGCCCGGCATGCTGCCGATGGAAGTGCGCGAAGAGCGCCGTGCCCGCTTCATGGCGGTGGCGGAAGAGGTCTCTATCGCCAGACTGCAGCGCCGGCTGGGGGCCACCATGCAGGTGCTGGTGGACCATGCCCCTGCCCTGGGCCGCAAGGGGGGTGTGGGCCGCACTTATGCGGATGCGCCCGAGATCGACGGCACCGTGCAGCTGCTGCCGCCCGAGAAGATCAGCAAGCAGCTCAAGGTGGGGGAGTTCACCAAGGCACGTATCGTGGGCGTGCAGGGACACGACCTGGTGGCGCAACCTATCTGATTGCAATTTAATTCATAGCGTTAGACCCATGCAGAACTAGCGCATTGGCTCTGAATCATAAAAAAAGGCTTCCCGAGGGAAGCCTTTTTCTTTGGGGGATCTCCTGGGAGGGAGAGAGGGCAGCAAGCCCTTGCCGCCCTTATACGCGCTTGCGGTATTCGCCAGTGCGGGTGTCGATTTCGATCTTGTCGCCTTGGCTGACGAACAGGGGCACGGGCACTTCGAAGCCGGTGGCGATCTTGGCAGGCTTCATGACCTTGCCGGAGGTGTCGCCCTTGACGGCGGGTTCCGTCCAGGTGATTTCGCGCTCGACGCTGGTGGGCAGTTCGACCGAGATGGCCTTGCCGTCATAGAACACCACTTCCACGGTCATGCCGTCTTCCAGGTAGTTCAGCGAGTCGCCCATGTTTTCGGCTTCCACTTCGTACTGGTTGTACTCGGTGTCCATGCACACGTACATGGGGTCGGCAAAGTAGGAGTAGGTGCACTCCTTCTTGTCCAGGATCACGTTGTCGATCTTGTCGTCGGCCTTGAACACGACTTCGGTGCCGAAGTTGCCGATCAGGCTCTTGAGCTTCATGCGCACGGTGGCTGCACCGCGGCCGCCGCGGGCGTATTCGGTCTTCAGGACCACCATGGGGTCCTTGCCGTGCATGATGACGTTGCCGGCGCGGATTTCTTGAGCGATTTTCATAGCAAGTTGCTTGGGTTGGGGCCGCTCAACGCGCGGGCTGGCAAACCATCTGGTTTGCGCGCCGGTGCATGTTCTGCGGCGAAAGTGCGCTGGGAGCAGGCACTGACATGCCGCACCTGATTTGCGCAAAGCCTCGGATTTTACCGTTTTTCGGCGACAAAGCCCAAAAGTTGTGCGACGAGGTTGTCCTGCGTCAGCAGGCGCGCACGGGCAGCCCGGGTGCAGGCGGTCCACTCTGCCAGTGTGTTGTCGTCCGGCCATTGCAGCGGCGCGCCGTCCAGCCCGTTCCAGGTCGCGTGGAACTGCCGCAGTGACGCAGGGGCCTGCAGCCAGTCCAGAAAGGCCCAGAGCTTGTCGTGGTGGGCGTTGTCGTGCTGCGGGTAGATCTGCCAGACAAAGGCCTGACCCGCCCACAGCGCACGCACCAGCGAGTCCTCGCCCCGCACCGCATTGAAGTCGCAGGCCCACAGCATCTCATCAAACGCTGGCTGGGGGCGGTGGGGAAGGTAGGACAAGGAGAGCAGCCCCCGCTGGTCATGCGCTTGCGGACCTCCTTCGTTCCCGGAGGGCTCGGCCAGTGTCGCCCGCACAGCAGCAGCCGGGCGGCCAGGCGTGACAAGCAGCTCGGTGGGTTGCAGCGCACACTGTTGCAGCAGGTGGGCCAGCGCCGGGGGCTCGTAGCAGAACAGCGACACCCAGCGGCTGCCTGGTGCTTCTTCGCCCCTGACAAACAGTGCCCGGTGCTCCGTGCGCCAGGCGCTGCGGTCAAAAGCCTCGCGCCGCGCCATCAGATGGGGTTCGCGCAGGAGGCCGCCGGTGTCTGTGGTGAAGCCGGGGTAGAAAAACCAGCGCGTCCACCCCGATGCCGGGCCGGACAGGATGGGGGACGGAAGGCGGTGGGTGCGTGCGACGTAGGCCTCTGCAGACAGGTATTCCAGGTTGATCCAGACAGGTTTGGAGCGATTTTGGCTAGAAGCGCTAGTGGAATGTGCGCTATACGCTATGAATTCAGGAGCAATATCGCAGCCGAAGGCCTCCACCATCACATCGGGTGGCGGCTCGTTGGGGCCCGGCGGCGGCGCACCCCAGGGCCGCACCTCCACCCCGGGGCAGCCCCCAGGGGCCATCCATTGCAGCGCCGAGGCGTCGTCCACCCACAGGCGTACGCGGTGGCCCAGTGCGGCCAGCTGCGCCACCAGACGCCAGCACACGCCAATGTCGCCAAAGTTGTCGATCACGCGGCAGAACACATCCCACTGCAGGGGCTGGCGGTCGGGGGTCATGGTGTGGCAGGCTGCGTGCGCAAGTGGTCCACCAGTAGCCGGGCCACGGTGGAGAGGGATTCTTCCGACCGCACGCACAGCGACAGGCGGCGGTGGGCCCAGGGCTCGTTCAGGGTGACGGTGCGGATCTGCAGCGCGCCCTGGTACAGCCGCGCACTGCCGCGCGGCATCACGCCCACACCCAGCCCGGCGTTGACCATGAGGCACAGCGCGTCGTAGCTGGTGACTTGCATGCGCAGTCGAAGCGGCAGGCCAGCCTCGGCGGATGCACGGGTGAGCTGGTTGTTGATGGCGCTGTTGGGGTGCGCGCCCACAAAGTCATAGGGCAGGGCGTCTGCCAGCCGCACGGACTTGCGCCGCGCCAGCGCATGGCCGGTGGGTACCACCAGCACGAGCTCGTCGGTGCGGTAGGGCAGCAGCGTCACCCGCTCGCCGTAGTGGCCTTCGTTCAGGATGCCTACGTCGGCCGCGTTCTCGGCCACGGAATGCGCAATCGCGCTGCTGATCTGCTCCTGCAGCCGCACGTCCACCTGCGGGTGTTGTGCCAGAAAGCTCTGCAGTTCCCCTGGCAAAAACTGCGTGATGGCCGAGATGTTGGCCACCACGCGCACGTGGCCGCGCACTCCGGTGCCATATTCGCGCATCTGGGTGGCAATGCCGTCCAGGTCATTCAGTACGCCGCGCGCCAGGTTCAGCAGGGCAAATGCGGCAGCCGTGGGCTCGGTGCCCTTGTTGCTGCGGGTGAACAGGGCCACGTGCAACGCGTCTTCCAGGTCGGCCAGGCGGCGGCTCACGGCCGAGGCGGCCAGGTGCTCGCGCGCGGCGGCGGCAGCGATGGTGCTTTCTTCCATCACGGCCACAAACAGGCGCAGGGAGACGGGGTCGAGTTTCATG
>NZ_QAIM01000580.1:0-5944 GCF_003061035.1 Acidovorax sp. HMWF018 | reverse complement strand
GGCATCTTGTTGCTTGAGCGATTTACGGCCCCGCACACCCTGCGCATCATTCGCCCCGAGCCGCCCCGGCGTGGGGCTGGCCGCAGGAGATAACCCCACCCATGGATTCCATTGCTTCCCCCGCCGCGTTGCAAGGCGTGCGCGTCATCGAAATGGGCCAGCTCATTGCCGGGCCTTTCTGCGGCAAGACGCTGGGCGAGTTTGGCGCCGATGTGATCAAGATCGAGGCGCCCGAGACCGGCGACCCGCTGCGCAACTGGCGCCTCATCAAGGAAGGCACCTCCGTCTGGTGGCAGGTGCAGTCGCGCAACAAGCGCTCGGTGGCGCTGGACCTGCGGCAAAAGGAGGGACAGGACATTGCTCGCCAGCTGATTGCAGAAGCCGATGTGCTGGTCGAGAACTTCCGCCCCGGCACGCTGGAAGGCTGGGGCATGTCGCCCGAGGAGCTGCACCAACTCAACCCCGGCCTCGTGATGCTGCGCATCTCTGGCTACGGCCAGACGGGACCCTACCGCGACCTGCCAGGCTTTGGCGCCATCGGCGAAGCCATGGGCGGCCTGCGCCACCTGACGGGCGAGCCCGGCCGCGTGCCGGTGCGCGTCGGTGTCTCGATTGGCGACACACTGGCAGCGCTGCACGGCACCATCGGCGTGCTCACGGCGCTGTACCACCGCAAGGTCAACGGGGGCAAAGGCCAGGTGATTGACGTGGCGCTGCACGAGGCGGTGTTCAACGTGATGGAAAGCCTCATCCCCGAATACAGCGCTTTTGGTGCCGTGCGCGAGGCGGCCGGCAGCGCGCTGCCAGGCATTGCGCCCAGCAATGCCTACCCCTGCCAGGACGGCTGGGTGCTGGTGGCGGGCAATGGCGACAGCATCTTCAAGCGACTGATGGACGCGATTGGCAGGCCCGACCTGGGCGCCGCGCCGGACCTGGCCAACAACACCGGCCGCGTGGCGCGTGTGGAAGAGATCGACGCCGCGATCGGTGCCTGGAGCGCGCAGCGCACCGTGCAGCAGGTGCTGGACGCGCTGGGCGCCGCCCGCGTGCCGGCGGGCAAGGTCTACACCGCCAAGGACATCGCCGGAGACCCGCACTACCGCGCCCGCGACATGCTGCTGACGCAGCAGACGCGCGACGGCTACAGCGTGGAAGTGCCGGGCATCGTGCCCAAGCTCTCGGGCACGCCCGGAACCATCCGCAGCAGTGCGCCGCATTTGGGCGATGACACCGATGCGGTGCTGGCCGAGGCGGGTTTGACGGCCGAACAGATCGCCCTGCTGCGCAACAAGGGGGTCATTCAATGAGTGCATCCAACACCGTGTGGCAAGGCGCAGGCCGCCGCATCCACATGCAGGAAGTCGGCTTGCGCGACGGCCTGCAGATGGAAAAGGCCTTTGTGCCCACGGCCGACAAGATCGCTCTGTGCAATGCGCTGTCGGCAGCGGGCCTGTCCAAGATCGAGGTGACTTCGTTCACATCGCCCACCGCCATCCCCGCGCTGAAAGACGCCGAGGTCGTCATGCGCGAGATCACGCGCAGCCCGGGCACGGTCTACACCGCGCTGGTGCCCAATCTGCGCGGTGCCGAGCGCGCCATCGAGTCGCGCACGGACGAGCTGAACCTGGTGATGTCGGTGAGTGCCACGCACAACCTGGCCAACCTGCGCATGACGCAGGAACAGTCGTTTGCGGCGCTGGCGCAGGTAGTGGCCCTGGCGCAGGGCGCCAATGTGGCGGTGAATGTGTCGCTGTCGTGTGTTTTTGGCTGCCCCATGGAAGGCGATGTGGCCCAGGCCGATGTGTTCGTCTGGGTGCAGCGCTTTGTGGACCTGGGGGTGCGTGGCATCACGCTGTGCGACACCACGGGCATGGCCTACCCCACGCAGGTGCACCAGCTCACCGCGGCAGCCCGCGCGCGCTGGCCGGGGGTGGAGTTCACCCTGCATTTCCACAACACGCGCGGCATGGGGCTGGCCAATTTGCTGGCGGCCATCGACGCGGGTGCGGACCGGTTCGATGCCTCGCTGGGCGGCCTGGGCGGCTGCCCCTATGCGCCCGGCGCCAGCGGCAATGTGTGCAGCGAAGAGATCGTGCATGCGCTGGCGCTGATGGGCTATGACACCGGGGTGGATCTGGCACAACTGGTGGCCGCTGGGCAGCAACTGCCTGCGTTGATCGGCCACGATATCCCCAGCCAGATTGCCAAGGCGGGTCCGCGCCTGGCACTGCACCCGGTGCCTGCCGATTTCGAGGCGATCCGCGAAAGGGCGCTGGCCCGCTGAATGCGGGCGAGCCGGCATTCATACATAACACCAGGAGACAAAAGCCATGACATTTCAAACGACGCTGTCCCGCCGCATCTTTACCGCCGCCGTGCTGTGCTTCGCTGCTTTGGCTGCGGGCGCGCAGGACAAATACCCCTCCAAGCCCATCACCCTGGTGGTGCCCCAGGCCGCTGGTGGCGCCAACGACGCCATTGCGCGCGTGGTGGCGCAAAAACTCAGCGAACAAATGGGCCAGAGCGTGATCGTGGACAACCGCCCTGGTGCGGGCGGCACCCTGGCCACAGGCGCCACGGCCCGCGCGCGCAATGATGGCTACACCCTGCTGCTGACGGCCGACAGCGCCCATGTGATTGGCCCTGCGCTGTACAAGAACCCGGGGTTCGATCCGGTCAAGGACTTCGCACCCGTGGCGCCCGTGGCCACGGCGGGCTATGTGCTGGTGGCTCATCCGTCCTTCCCGGCCAACACCGTGGCCGAAATGGTGGCTTTGGCGAAGGCCAGCCCTGGCAAATATGCGATTGCCTCGGCGGGCAACGGCACGCTGAACCACCTGATTGGTGAGATGCTGCAAAAGGCGGCAGGCATCCAGCTGCAGCACATTCCGTACAAGGGTTCCGCCGCTGCAGCCACCGACGTGGTGGGCGGGCAAGTGCCGCTGTCGGTGCAAAGCCTGCCGTCAGCCATTGCGTTCATCAAGGCAGGCAAGCTCAAGGTGCTGGGTGTGGTCAATGAAAAGCGCGTGGCCGCACTGCCCGATGCGCCCACCATCGGCGAGACGATCAAGGGCTTTGGCCAGGCGCCGTGGTATGCGCTGTTTGCCCCGGCTGGCACGCCCGCGCCCATCGTGGCGCAGCTGCAGGCCGAGGTGGCGCGCGCGCTGGAGCACAAGGACGTGGTGGACAAGCTGGCCACCGTGGGCTGCGAGCCCTTCAAGGGCACGGCGGCGCAGCTGGCGGCGCTGGTGCAGTCCGACCTGCCCAAGTGGAGCCGCGTGGTCAAGGACACGGGCGCCACGGTCGATTGACCGGGTGCTTTCTCTGTGCCTTCCTGCTTCTCGCAACTCAGATTTTTTGACAACAACGACAACGACGGAGACATCCCTTTCATGAAAACCACCCGCAAGCAGTTCACCACCCTCGCCCTGGCCGCACTGGCCACCGGCTTCATCGGCCACGCAGCGGCGCAGGGCGCCTACCCGTCCAAGAATGTGACCCTGGTGGTGCCCACCGCCGCCGGTGGCACTACCGACCTGTCGGCCCGCATGCTGGCGCAGGCGCTTGCGCCGGTGCTGGGCCAATCGGTCATCGCAGACAACAAGGGCGGGGGCAACGGCAACATCGCGGCCAGCGCCGTCAAGCGGGCCGAGGCCGATGGCTACACGCTGCTGATGCAGTACTCGGGCTACCACGTCATCTCGCCCCACATCACCAAACAAAAGCAGTGGGAGCAGGGTGACTTCCAACCCGTGGCCAACGTGATCTCGGCCCCGCAGATCATCGTGGTGCGTGCCGACCTGCCGGTGAAAACGCTGCCCGAGCTGATCGCCTACGCCAAGGCCCACCCCGGCAAGCTCAACTATGCCTCGTCGGGCAACGGCTCGCTGCAGCACGTGACCGGTGCCATGCTGGAGCAGCAGGGCGCCATCAAGATGGTCCACGTGCCCTATAAGGGCACGGGCCCCGCACTGCAGGACCTTCTGGGCGGCCAGGTGGACCTGACTTTTGGCACCGCGCCTCCCTTCATGCCCCACATTGCCAGCGGCAAACTGCGCGTGCTGGCCGTGACGGGCAAACAGCGCCTGCCCAGCCTGCCCGACGTGCCCACCACGGCCGAGGCCGGCTACCCCAGAGTCGATGC
This sequence comes from Acidovorax sp. HMWF018, assembly GCF_003061035.1. Lineage (NCBI taxonomy): Bacteria > Pseudomonadati > Pseudomonadota > Betaproteobacteria > Burkholderiales > Comamonadaceae > Acidovorax > Acidovorax sp. HMWF018. The sequence goes on along the minus strand of NZ_QAIM01000580.1, from coordinate 1,800 downwards.
CACCTCGTGGTTTGCCGTGTTTGCCCCGGCCGCCGTGCCCAAGGCCGTGGTGGACAAACTCACGGCCGACATCCGCACCGTGGTGCAGAACCCGGCTTTCCAGCAAAAGGCGCAGGAGCAGGGTGCCACGGCGGACTACCAGACCCCTGCGCAGCTGGGTGACAAGGTGAAGGCCGATCTGGCCAACTGGGCCACGGTGGTGAAGACCTCGAAGATCGAGGCGGAATGATTCGGGTGTTTTGATGAAAATGGCCGCTGGCGCTTGATGGTTAAGCGCTAGCAGCTATTTATTTGATAGTGAATTGGGCAGGCTGCGCGCGGGGCCACAATACGCGCCATGTCTGATGTGCATTCCGAAGAACTCCTGGCGCAGGTGGCTGCGCTGCCCGCGCTGCCGGGTGTGTACCGCTATTTCGACGCGCAGGATGCGCTGTTGTATGTGGGCAAGGCGCTCAACCTCAAGCGACGGGTGTCCAGCTACTTCCAGAAGAACCATGGCGGCACACGCATCGGTCACATGGTCAGCAAGATCGTGCGCATGGAGACCACGGTGGTGCGCTCCGAGGCCGAGGCGCTGCTGCTGGAAAACAACCTCATCAAGACGTTGAACCCCAAGTTCAACATCCTGTTCCGCGACGACAAGAGCTATCCCTACCTCAAGATCACCGGCACACCGGGCGCCCACACGCGGGGCGATGCGCCGGGCCAGGTGTTTCCGCGCATGGCCTACTACCGGGGCGCGGTGGACAAGAAGCACCGCTACTTTGGCCCCTATCCAAGCGCCTGGGCGGTGAAGGAAACCATTCAGCTGTTGCAAAAGGTGTTCCGGCTGCGCACCTGCGAAGACACGGTGTTTGCCAACCGCACACGGCCCTGCCTGCTGTACCAGATCAAGCGTTGCACCGGGCCGTGCGTGGACTTGATCTCGCCCGAGGCCTATGCGGCTGACGTGCAGCACGCCGAGGCATTGCTGCGTGGTGAAACGCAGGAGGTGCTGCAAGCCATGGAGGCGCGGATGATGGCGCACTCGGACAAGCTGGAGTTTGAGCAGGCTGCCGAGGTGCGCAACCAGATCCAGGCGCTGTCGCGCGTGCTGCACCAGCAGTCCATCGAGACGGTGGATGACAAGGATGTGGACATCCTCGCGGTGCGCGTGCAAGGTGGCCGCGCCTGCGTGAACCTGGCCATGGTGCGCGGTGGCCGCCACCTGGGCGACCGGCCGTACTTTCCGGTGCATGTCGAGGACGCTGCGGCGGTGTTCGAAGAAGAGGGCGGGGACGGTGCGGATGAAACGGTGGCTACCCCGTCTCGTCCGGTTCGCCCCGTGGAGGCCCTGGTGCTGGAGGCCTTCATTGCCCAGCACTACATCGGTGTGCCCGTGCCACCGCTGCTGGTGACCAGTGTGCCGGTGGACAAGGCCTTGCTGGACGCGCTGACCGAACAAAGTGGCTTGCGCGTGAACGCTATCCACCAGCCGCGCGAACAGCGCCGCGCGTGGCTGGACATGGCGCAGAAAAACGCCGATCTGCAACTGGCCCGTCTGCTGGCCGAGGAGGGCTCGCAGCAGGCCCGCACGCGGGCGCTGGCAGAGGCGCTGGACCTGCCGCCCGAAGACCTGGACCAGCTCACCATCGAGTGTTTCGACATCTCGCACACGGCAGGCGAATCCACCCAGGCATCGTGTGTGGTGTTTCACCACCACAAGATGCAAAGCAGCGAATACCGCCGCTACAAGATCGAGGGCATCACGGGGGGCGACGACTATGCCGCCATGCGCCAGGTGCTCACGCGCCGCTACAG
>NZ_QAIM01000579.1:0-4096 GCF_003061035.1 Acidovorax sp. HMWF018 | reverse complement strand
TGGAAGGCTGCGCTGACCCGCTTTACCATTCAGTTCGGAGACCGCATCTCCGTCAACTGAAGTCCGAACCGTTTACACAAAAATTCGGACACGCCCGAACCCTAGGCTGCGCCAATACCGGGATGACCTGAGTCAAAGATAGCACGATCACCCTGATGTTACGTGTTGTCGCTCGGGTCCGCGCTGGGCGCGGCGCTACACTCCAAGGCTGTGTTGAAAGTGGTTTTGTGAAGATTCTCTCGATTGCACGCATCTGCGTTGTGGCCCTTGGTGGGTGGTGTTACTCCTTGGCCAGTGTGGCGGCGGGCGCTCCGCCGCTTTTTGTACTCAATTCGCTGGAGGCCAACGTCAGCGTCATCGACCCGGTGACCTGGACTGAGACGGCCCGCATACCTACAGGTAAAGAGCCGCACCATCTGTATCTGACCCCCGATGAAAAGTCGATCATCGTGGCCAACGCGCTCGGTGACACGCTGACGTTTGTGGACCCCCGTACCGCCGAGGTGCAGCGAACCGTACGTGGGATTGTGGACCCCTACCATCTGCGATTCAGTCCCGACATGAAATGGTTCATCACGGCCGCCAACCGTCTGAATCACGTGGACTTTTACCGCTGGGACGGCAAGGACCTGACCCTGGTGCAGCGCGTGGCCACATCGCGCACCCCCAGCCATCTGTGGATCGATAGCCGCAGCACCACCGTCTATTCGACCATGCAGGACAGTGACGAACTGGTGGCGATTGATATTGCCACCCAGACCATCAAATGGCGCGTCAAAACAGGCCCCATGCCTGCGGATGTCTACGGCAGTCCCGATGGCAAGCACCTGTTTGTGGGACTGACGGGCGGTGACAGCGTGGAGGTGTTCGATATCTCCGGGCGTGAAGCGGTCAGCGTCAAGCGGATCAAGACAGGCAACGGTGCTCACGCCTTTCGTGCTGCTGGCGACGGACACCACCTGTATGTGAGCAATCGCGTGGCCAACTCGATCAGCAAGATCGACATGAACACCCAGCAGGTCGTCGAGTCGTACCCCGTGCCGGGCGGGCCGGATTGCATGGATGTTTCGGCGGATGGCCGTTATATCTACGTCAGTTCGCGTTGGGCCCGGAAGCTGTCTGTGGTGGACACCCAGGCAAAGAAGGTGGTGCGCCAGGTCAACGTGGGTAAATCGCCCCACGGCGTATGGACCCTGCAACACGCGCCACGTTGAGCGCGGTGCAGCCGGTGAGAGGTATGTTTCTCAGCGCTTTTTGTGGATCACGCAGCAGGCGTCGCGATGCTATTGTGTTGATAGCTGTTTGGGCATGTTTCACTAGCGCTACCGCCCAAAATGACTGCAAAAAGCCCCTGTACCTGACCTTTGACACTGGCCACATGGAAGTGGCGCCTTTGGTGGCTGAGGTGCTCAAGCGCCAGCAGGTGCACGTGACCTTCTTTGCTGCAAACGAGCGCACGAAGGAAGGCGATGGAAGTCTGGGGGACCATTGGGCCCCATGGTGGCGTGCACGCGCCGCAGAGGGCCATGAGTTTGCCTCCCACACCTGGAATCACACCTACTGGCGTGCCGATGCCGGCAGCGCGCCGCACCCGGCGTTTCGGGTCCGTCCCTCTGCGGGACAGCGTGAGGGTCAAAGCTTTGTCATGTCCGCAGCTGAATACTGCGAAGAAATTGCCCGTGCTGCGGATCGTTTGAAGGCCATTACCGGCAAGACGCCTTTGCCCCTGTTCCGCGCACCTGGCGGCAAGACCTCTGCACAATTGATTGCCAGCGCGAAGGCCTGCGGTTACGCGCATGTGGGGTGGTCGCCTGCCGGCTTCTTGGGGGATGAGCTGCCCAGTGAGACGGCCAGCAACACCGCGCTGCTGAACAAGGCGCTGCGTGATGTGCGCAGTGGCGACATCCTGCTGGCGCATCTGGGGATCTGGTCGCGCAAGGACGCCTGGGCGCCCGCTGTGCTGGAGCCTTTGATTGAAGGGCTCAAGCAGCGAGGGTTTTGCTTTCGCACCTTGCGGGATCATCCTGACTATGCGGCCGCAGCTGCTCAGGTTCGCTAGATGGGCTGTGGGATCAAGTTGGATTGCGTGCGCCGTGACTGAGGGCGCACGCGCCGCATGTTTGCATGATTAACCAGGTGCCAGGGAGCGCGACACGATGGGATGGCTAGGCGGTGTATTTGACAGCGTGCAGCAATGGCTTTTTGAGAGCGTGCTGCAGCCGCTGATGTTCACCACAGGGCTGGCCAGCCTGCTGGAGAACGGCTATGAGGCCTCCGGCTGGCTGCTGGTGGGATTGCTGCAGCTGGTGGTCATCGTGGCTGTGATTGGCCCCATGCAGCGCTGGTGGCCGGTGGAGCAGATCAATGACCGTGCCACCATCCGCACTGACATCCTCTACACCCTGATTCACCGGCTGGGACTGTTCCGGCTGGCGCTGTTTTTCACGGTGGATCCGCTGGCGGATTCACTGTTTGGTGCCTTGCGTGTGGCTGGTGTCAGCACGTTCCAGCTCGATGGCCTCTGGCCGGGTGTGACGGACATCTCCTGGGTCAGCTTGCTGCTGTATCTGGTGGTGTTCGATTTTGTGGACTACTGGATCCACCGGGGGCAGCATCACTTTGAGTGGTGGTGGCGCCTGCATTCGCTGCACCATGCACAGCAGCAGATGACGATGTGGAGCGACAACCGCAACCACCTGCTCGATGACCTGCTGCGCGACGTGATTCTGGTGACGGTGGCGCAGCTGATTGGTGTTGCGCCGGGGCAGTTCATTGCCATCGTGGCCATCACTCAGCTCAGCGAGAGCTTTCAGCACGCCAACGTGCGGCTGTGGTTTGGTCAGGTGGGTGAGCGGCTCTGGATCAGCCCCCGCTTTCACCGGCGGCACCATAGCATTGGCATTGGCCACGAGACGGTCAAGCCTTCGGCCGAGGCAACATCGGGCCAAGCAGCAACGCCGCCGCGTGTGGTGCTCGGCGGGCACAACTTCGGGGTGCTTCTGCCTTGGTGGGACATGCTGATGGGCACCGCCAACTTTGAAAAGCGCTTTGACCCTACGGGCGTGCGCGACCAGGTCGAGCCGGGCCCCGATGGCCGTGTGCGCGACTACGGCGCGGGGTTCTGGTCCCAGCAATGGCGGGGCGTACTGAGGTTGCTGGGCAAGGCCTGAGCGGCTTGGCGGGCGCTGCCTGTATGCTTGCCGCCATGGGATTACTGCTTGATTCTTTCTGGCGTGCCGCTGCCTATTGCCTGCGTCCGCGGGTGATTGTGCTGTCGCTCTTGCCTCTGTTCTTGATGGCCGTTTTGGCACTCGGCCTGGGTTGCTTCTACTGGGACGCGGCGGTGCAGGGGATGCGCGCGTTGCTCGATGCGTCCTCGTTGCTGGACAGCGTCTGGGGTTGGCTTCAGGGCTGGGGCCTGGGGGATGTGACTGCTGTCATGGCGCCGTTGATGGTGGTGCTGGCCGTGGCGCCTGTACTGGTGGTGGTGTCGCTGCTGGCCGTAGCCGTACTCATGACCCCCGCTCTGGTGGCATTGGTGGCTGCGCGGCGGTTTCCGGATATGGAGCGCAAGAAGGGCGGGTCTTTCATTGCGAGTGTGGCCTGGTCGGTAGGGTCCACGGTGTTGGCGTTGGTGGCGCTGGTGGTGTCCGTTCCGCTATGGCTGGTGCCGCCACTGGTACTCATCCTGCCGCCGCTGATCTGGGGTTGGCTGACCTACCGGGTGATGGTGTTCGACGCCCTGGCAGACCACGCCAGCAAGGAAGAGCGCCTGGAGATATTCCGCCGCCATCGCAGTAGCCTGCTGGGCATTGGCATCGTCACGGGCTACCTCGGGGCAGCGCCCAGCATTGTGTGGGCATCGGGCGTGGTGTTTGCCGCCGCGTTTTTTGTGCTGGTGCCGCTGGCGATCTGGATCTACACCCTGGTGTTCGCGTTTTCCTCGCTGTGGTTCACGCACTACGGTCTGGCCGCCCTGCAGCGCTTGCGTGCCGAGCGGGCCACCATGGCGCCGATGACCGGGCCCACCCCATTGGCCGAAGCGGCTGTGCACCCCAAAGAAGCGCCAGCATTGAACATGGCGGCACCCCCAGCC
>NZ_QAIM01000578.1:3077-3779 GCF_003061035.1 Acidovorax sp. HMWF018 | reverse complement strand
CCTCGCGCAGGCTGGCCATGCAGCGCTCTGCCACCGTCACTGCCTCGGGCAGGGGCACATCGGGCAGCAGCAGCACAAACTCCTCGCCGCCGTAGCGTGCGGCCACCTCGTCGGCCCTGCGGATGGTGCCCTGCAGCAGTTGCGCCACGCGGCGCAGGCATTCGTCACCGGCCAGATGGCCGTAGTGGTCGTTGTAGAGCTTGAAGTGGTCGATATCGATCAGGATCACGGCCAGCGGCAGCTGGTGCCGCCCGCAGCGCATCCATTCGGTGGCCAGCCGCTCGTCAAAGCGCCGGCGGTTGCCAATGCCCGTCACACCGTCGGTGGTGGACAGAAGGGCCAGCTTGGCGTTGGCGGCGGCCAGTTCCTGCTCCTTGCGCACCAGTTGGGTCACGTCGGTGCGCACACCGGCGATGCCACCCTGGGGGGTGCGCCGCTCGTCGGCCTGCAGCCAGCGGCCCTCGGGCAGGCGCTGCAGCACGGCATGGTTGGCCGCGCGGTGGTCGGCCATGCGCTGGGCGAGCCAGGCCTCTTCGTTGCCAATGGCGTCGGGGTACTGGCCGCGCTCGGCGCCGTAGCGTGCGATCTGTTCAAACGTGCTGCCGGGCACGATCATGGGGGCCGAGATCGGGTACAGGCGCCGGTACTGGGCGTTGCACACCACCAGCTTGTCTTCTGCATCGAACAGTGCAAAGCCTTCGG
>NZ_QAIM01000578.1:0-3067 GCF_003061035.1 Acidovorax sp. HMWF018 | reverse complement strand
GTCCTGCAGCAGCTGGCGGGCCTGCTGCGCCGCCTGCTGCGCGGCCTCCAGGGCCTGACGCTGCTCGATGAGGTTGGTGATGTCCAGCCGCACGGCCACGACGTAGTTCTCGGGGGTGCGGGTTTCGTAGATGTTGATCCAGCGGCCATCGCTCAGACGCTGCACCAGGGTGGATGTGCTGCTGCCGTGCTCTGACAGGCGCTCTGCGATCCATGCCTCCTCACGTCCCTTGGCAGAAGGGATCAGGCCGCGCGAGACCGAATAGCGCAGGATGTCCACAAAACCCTTGCCCAGGTGGTCCGCATAGTTGATGTACGGATACATGCGGGACAGCTGCTGGTTGTAGAGCACCAGCCGGTCCTGCTCGTCGAAGATCTCGATGCCCACGGGCAGGGCCTCCACCGCGCGCTCCAGCAGCTGGCGCATGCGCTGGCTTTCCTGTCGGGCGGTCTCGACCTTCTGGCGCTGTTCGATCAGGTCGCTGATGTCCAGGCGCACGCACACCGTCATGCCGGACGGGGTGCGGCATTCGTGCATGTGCATCCACGTGCCGTTGGGGTAGTGGCGCACTTCGGGGCCGGGCCGATGGCCCCGGATGGCCAGCTCATGCGCCAGCCAGAGCTCTTCCTGGTCCTTGGCCTCCTCGGGGATGCCGTGGCGCAGGCCCTCGCGCAGCAGTTCCTCATACGTCTTGCCCAGGGACTCAGCCACGGGCAGGTGCGGACGCAGGCGCGCCATCTGGTCATTGCACAGCACCAGCCGGTCTTGCTCGTCATAGATGTCCAGCCCGGCGGGCATGGCATTGACGGCCTCGCGCAGGCTGCGTTCGGCACGTTCGGCGTCGTGCAGGGCCTGCTTGAGTGCGCGTTCCTTGTGCACTGCGTCCGTGATGTCGGCGCGCAGCACCACCATGCCGCCCCCCTCTTGCAGTCGCTCGGTGATGAGCATCCAGCGGTCGCCATCGACCTCCTGCACCTCGGGCTGGCCGGGCGAGCGATGGCGGGCCATGCGGTCGGCCAGCCAGGCATTGGTGTCCTGCCGCGCGGCCACGATGTGGCCGGATTCCGCAGCGCGGCGCAGCACGTCTTCAAAGCGGGTGCCGTAATCGACGGCCATGGTGGTGCCGGGGCTGACTTCCCGGTACCGGGGATTGCACAGCACCAAGCGGTCGTCAGCGTCGTAGATGGCCAGCCCGTCGGGCAGGATGTCCAGCGTGGCGCACAGCTGGTTGGTGGCCCGCTGCGCAGCATCCTGGGCGGCCCTGGCGGTGGCATGCATCGCCAGCAACCGGAGGCTCAGCCACCAGCACAGCACCGCACTGGCCACCAGCGCCAGCCCGGCACCCGCGCTGGCCAGTCGCATGGCTGGGTCCATGCTTTGGCGGGCCAGCGCCCAGGTCAGCAACCCCAAGCCCCCCGCGCCGCAAATCCCGACCACCAGTCGGACCAGCAGCTGTCCGCGCAGGGGGAGTGGTGTGGGATGAGGGGGCATGCGCTCGGGCCGGTGCGGATGGTCTAAGGGAGGTGGGCGGGTGGATGAAGAAAGAAAAAAGCAAATGTGGGCGGGCGAGCAGGCGTTTGCGTGGTAGCGGGTTGGTGGCGCATGCCCACGGCGACGGTGCTCGCGGAAAGTCTAGCAGTGCTCCCCGTTTTTCGGTATCCGAAAATGCGGAGGCGGTGCAAACCCCATAGACTCCGGGGCTGGCAGTTTCCACCCCGTGGCCCATCCCCCCTTTTTTTGGAGAAAACCGATGTTCAATGACGACCTCCATGCCGACGCTCAGGCGCTGTTGCCGGGCCGCACCACCGAAGCGGGCGCCACGCGCCGCACTGCGCTGCAGGCAGCGCTGGGCCTGGGTTATGCGGCGGCGGCTGCCCCCATCATGGCGCAGACGGCCATTGCCACGCCGGCAGACGGCCTGACGGTGGGGGAAGTGAGTTTCACGGTCAATGGCTTCAAGGTGCCGGCCTACCGCGCAGCACCGGCTGGCAAGACCGGCCTGCCCGTGGTGCTGGTGATCCAGGAAATTTTTGGCGTGCACGAATACATCGCCGACACCTGCCGCCGCTTTGCCAAGGCGGGCTACCTGGCCATTGCCCCACAGCTGTACGCGCGCCAGGGCGACGCCACCACCTATACCGACATTGCCAAGCTGATGGCTGAAGTGGTGTCCAAGGTGCCCGACGCCCAGGTGATGGCCGACCTGGACGGCGCAGTGGCATGGGCCGCAGCCAACGGGGGCGATGGCGCCCGGGTGGGGATCACCGGCTTTTGCTGGGGTGGCCGCATCACCTGGCTGTATGCCGCACACGGCCCCGTCAAGGCCGGCGTGGCATGGTACGGGCGGCTGGTGGGGCAAGCGAGCGAGCTCACCCCCAAGCACCCTGTGGACCTGGCGCCCATCCTCAAGGCGCCGGTGCTGGGCCTGTATGGTGAAAAAGACACCGGCATCCCTCTTGACACGGTTGATAAGATGAAAGCGGCCTTGTCCAGTGGCTCGCCACAGGCCAAGGCGTCGGAGTTTGTGGTGTACCCCGATGCACCGCATGCCTTCCATGCCGACTACCGCGCCAGCTACCGCAAGGAAGCGGCCGAAGACGGCTGGAAGCGTGCGCTGGCCTGGTTCAAGACTCACGGTGTGGTTTGATGCACAAACCCCCGGCCCACCAGGCCACCCGCAGCCGCCCCACACCCGGGGCGGCTTTTTTCATCTTGCATCGGGCGTGCAGATTCTGAATAAAAAATGAGCCAAGGCTTAAAGATAAAGCGCAATAAGCTATGACTTTGGTAGCAATCATTCTGGCCACACTGGCCGCTGGTATCGGCAGCGTGTGGCTGGCCGCCTTGCTCATGCGGCTGGGCCTGGGTGGGCGGAGCGACAGCGTGGGGCCGCAGCACCTGCTCAGCCTGGCCGCGGGTGCCTTGCTGGCCACGGCCTTCATGCACCTGTTGCCCGAGGCGTTCGAGAGCCAGGCGGGCGCCCACGACCTGTTTGCCACCCTGCTGGTGGGTGTGGTGTTCTTCTTTTTGCTGGACAAGGCCGAACTGTGGCACCACGGGCATGAGC
>NZ_QAIM01000577.1:0-6219 GCF_003061035.1 Acidovorax sp. HMWF018 | reverse complement strand
GCCCCACCGTCCATGCTCCCCACAACCCCTACCGCAGCCCCTGGCAACGTTCCCGCCACACCCGCCACGGGCCTGCTGCTGACCGGCGGCGGAGCCCGCGCTGCCTACCAGGTGGGCGTGCTGGAAGCCATTGCCGACCTGCGCCAGGCCTGTGGCGAAGGCGGCGGCCCCAACCCCTTTCCCATCATCACCGGCACCTCGGCGGGGGCCATCAACGCAGCCGCCCTGGCCTGCGGAGCCGACCACTTTGACCGTGCGGTACGCCGCATTGCACGCGTGTGGCGGCAGTTCCATGCCAGCCAGGTGTATGGCGCCGACTCGCTCAGCGTGATGCGCAGCGGCGCGCGCTGGCTCACGCTGGTGTCGCTGGGCTGGGCGCTGGCACGCTGGCGGCGCATGCGGCCGCGCTCGCTACTGGACAACTCGCCACTGGAGAAGCTGCTGGTCAAGATGGTGCCCCTGGTGCGCCTGCCCCGGCTGATACGCAAGGGGCATCTCACCGCGCTCGCCGTGACGGCGTCCAGCTACAGCTCGGGCGAGCACGTCACCTTTTTTGAAGCGGCCACGCCCGTCAAGCCCTGGGTGCGCTCCCAGCGCAAGGCGGCCAGCGACCGCATCACGCACGAGCATCTGCTCGCGTCGTCGGCCATTCCCTTCATCTTTCCAGCCAAGGGCATCGAGGTGGATGACCACATCGAATACTTCGGCGATGGCTCCATGCGCCAGTCGGCGCCTATTGCCCCGGCCATCCATCTGGGGGCCGAGCGCATCCTGGTGATCGGCGCGGGCCGCATGCACGAGCCCAAGGGCGATGCCGCCGCCAACCCCACGGCCACCTACCCCACGCTGGCGCAGATCGCGGGGCATGCGCTGTCCAACATCTTTCTGGATGCGCTGGCGGTGGACGTGGAGCGCGTGCAGCGCATCAACCAGACCCTGTCGCTGATCCCCGAAGAAAAGCGCCTGCACAGCGCGCTGCGCCCCATAGAGCTGCTGGTGATCGCCCCCTCGCAGCGCCTGGACGCCGTGGCTGCGCGCCATGTGGGCGATCTGCCGGGCCCCGTGCGCACCATGCTGGGCGCCCTGGGGGTCACGTCCAACATGGCCGATGTGCGCGGCGCGGCGCTGGCCAGCTACCTGCTGTTCGAGTCCGGCTACACGCAGGAGCTGATGGCCCTGGGCCGGGCCGACACCCTGGCCATGCGGGCCGAGGTGTGCCAATTTTTTGGATGGACGGATACCGGTGCCGAGGTGCAGATGCGGCACCACACCTGAGAGGTGCCCGCCGAAGCAACCGCTTACCGGCGGCGAAACCTGCTCGCCCCGCGCCACACGGCCGCCAGCGCCAGCAACGCCGCCAGGACTCCAACACCCTCACCCGACAGTCCGGGCACCGGAGAGGGCGCAGAGGGTGGAGCCGTCACCCGAAACACTTTCAGTTCATCAATGCTGGCAGGGCTGCGGCTATAAAACGCAATACGCTGGAATGCTGGTGACAAACCGGCATAAGACGCCGAGGGAGCTGGCGGATTCAAGTAATCGAATCCCGACAAGCTGGACAGCACCCACATCTGGGTCAGATTGGCTGTGTAGTCAATGCGCAGCACTACGGCGCTGAGGGTATTGAGCGCCACTGTGCTGCACGCGCCGGTCACTGGCTGCAAAGTGTTGTCAAGAATGGCATATACGGGGCTGCCACATGCACCGTTGTTGCCCACTGCACCCGTAGTTACACCTGCATTGACGAAACGAAGGTTCGGCGTGCCGCCGCCAGACTGGGTGCCAAACTGCGAGACGAACTGCACGAAAAGAACACCGGAGTTTTGCAACGGCAAGTCTCGCGCAGCATCATTCAGCTGCGACCCGGCCCGGTACACCACCTTACCCCCTGCGGCTGCCAAACCCGGCACCGACAGCCCCACAGAGTTCGTAAAAAAATCGGTGAACGAAATACTGTCAGAAACCCAGGCTCCAGTCCATCCAGTGCCCCCGTTTTGCCCTACCAGCGATATGTTGTTGGCGTAGGAAAAAGAATCCTCGGCGACGGTGGTAATGACGGGCGCCGCGAGCGACGGCACAGCGCTGAATGACAAGCTCAACAGCCACGTGTACAACGACTTTCGCAAACTCACTCGCGAGACGACCCAACCAGCACACGGACACGACATGTTGAAGACCTGAAAAACCGCAAAGACTGCGCAAGAGTTGGAGAAAGACGCCGCTGGATTTTTCCAGGGCCAGGGGGCGACTCGCGTGCCGCTTGAAATTTTGCCATTGGCGGGGTGGTATCCGTCGCTTGCCCCAAAGCCTCACGCGGCCAGACATACCACAACCCCCTAAAATCGCGGGTTCCGCCTGAGAAAGCCGCTTTTCATGACGACCTCCGCCCGCAAACTCTTCGTTACCACCGCCCTGCCGTATGCCAACGGCAACTTCCACATCGGCCACATCATGGAATACATCCAGGCCGACATCTGGGTGCGGTACCAAAGGATGCAGGGCAACGCGGTCAACTTTGTGGGTGCCGACGACACCCACGGCGCGCCCATCATGATCGCCGCCGAAAAGGCCGGCAAGACGCCCCAGCAGTTCGTGGCCGACATCGCTGCCGGCCGCAAGCAGTACCTGGACGGCTTTCACATCAGTTTTGACAACTGGCACAGCACCGACGCGCCCGAAAACCACGAGCTGGCCCGACAGATCTACCGCGACCTGCGCGACCGCGCCGACGGTGGTCTGATCGAGGTGCGCACCATCGAGCAGTTCTTCGACCCCGAGAAGAACATGTTCCTGCCCGACCGCTACATCAAGGGCGAATGCCCCAAGTGCCACGCCAAGGACCAGTACGGCGACAACTGCGAGGTGTGCGGCACGGTGTACGCCCCCACCGACCTGATCAACCCCTTCTCAGCCCTGTCGGGTGCCAAGCCAGAGCTGAAGAATTCAGAGCACTTCTTTTTCAAGCTGTCGGACCCACGCTGCGTGGAGTTCCTGGAAAACTGGACGCAGGACGGCAAGCTGCAGCCCGAGGTGGCCAACAAGATCAAGGAGTGGTTCACCGTCCGCACCAACCCCGACGGCACCACCAGCGAAGGCCTGGGCGACTGGGACATCAGCCGTGACGCGCCCTATTTCGGCATCGAAATCCCCGACGCACCCGGCAAATACTTCTACGTGTGGCTGGACGCGCCCGTGGGCTACCTCGCGTCGCTGAAGAACCTGCTGGAAAAGCGCGGCGAAAGCTACGACGCCTACATGGCCGACCCGGCGATGGAGCAGTACCACTTCATTGGCAAGGACATCGTCACCTTCCACACCCTGTTCTGGCCCGCCATGCTGCACTTCAGCGGCCGCAAGACACCCAACAACGTGTTTGTGCACGGCTTTTTGACCGTGAACAACGGCGAGAAGATGAGCAAGAGCCGGGGCACGGGCCTGGACCCGCTCAAGTACCTGAGCCTGAACATGAATGCCGAATGGCTGCGCTACTACCTGGCGGCCAAACTGAGCGCACGCAATGAAGACATCGACTTCAATGCCGAAGACTTCATGCTGCGGGTGAACAGCGATTTGATCGGCAAGTACGTGAACATTGCCAGCCGGGCGGCGGGCTTCTTGACCAAGCGCTTTGACGGCAAGCTGACCGACCAATTTGGCACCACGGGCGCAGCCCTGCTGGCCGAGGTGCGCGGTGCCAGCGACGCCATCGCGCAGATGTACGAAACGCGGGAATACAGCAAGGCCACGCGCGAGATCATGCAACTGGCCGACAAGGTCAACGCCTACGTGGACCAGAACAAGCCCTGGGACCTGGCCAAGGATGCCGCCAACAACGAGGCGCTGCACCAGGTGTGCTCGGTGCTCATCAACACCTTTGCGTCGCTCACGCGCTACCTGGCTCCGGTGCTGCCGGGCCTGGCCCAGGCCGTGCAAGGCTTCGTGGGTGTGGACATGCAGCAATGGGACGTGGCGGGCGACGTGCAGGCGATCACGCCCTACCAGCACCTCATGCAGCGCGTCACCCCCGAGCAGCTTGAAGCATTGTTTGAGGCCCCAGCGCAGGCAGAACAAGCGCCAGCAGCTACAGAAACCGTAGCAGCCCCCGGTGGTGAAGAACTCGCCCCCACCATCACCATCGACGACTTCACCAAGATCGACCTGCGCATTGCGCTGATCGTGAACTGCGAGCCGGTCGAGGGCTCCACCAAACTGCTGCGCCTGACGCTGGACGTGGGCGAAGGCCGCACGCGCAATGTCTTCTCAGGCATTGCCAGCGCCTACAAGCCCGAAGACCTGGTGGGCAAGCACACCGTGATGGTGGCCAACCTGGCGCCACGCAAGATGAAGTTTGGCGTGAGCGAAGGCATGGTGCTGGCCGCCAGCCATGGTGACGAAAAGGCCAACCCCGGCATCTACGTGCTCAACCCCTGGCCGGGCGCCACGCCCGGCATGCGGGTGCGGTAAGGCGTGCAACGCTCATAGACAAAGCAATCGTCAAGGATGCCGAGGGGTGCTGATCCCCTCGCCATTCGCTGATAGCGGAAGGGGCGGCATGTTGACGGCCGCCCATCATCCCGTTTTCAGTACAGGTACACCGCGCCCGCGTTGGTGCTGCTTTCGTCCGACTGATTGCCGCCAACGCCAGTCGATCCACTGTCTTCAGTGGATGCCCCCACGGCCAGGGTAGTGCCGTCACCCGATATCGCCACACGGCCACCAAACCGGTCCCCAGCGCCCGTATTGGGTGCCTTCAGGTAGGCTTGCTGCGCCCAGGTGCCCGCGCTGCGGCGAAACACCAGCACAGCGCCCGCATCCGCAGCGGCGGTGTTGGCCTGGTCGCCATTGAATCCGCGCGCATTGCTGTCGTCCCGGTACGACGGCACCACCAGCGTGTTGCCGTCGCTGGACATGGCCAAGTTGTTGCCAAACCGGTGGGGGGTACGGGTGTTGGAAGCTTTCAAGTACGCCTGCGACTGCCAGACGCCACCTGCGCGAATGAACACAAACACCGCGCCAGAGTTGAGTGCCAGGGTGTTGCGCGGTGGCGGCACGACGAAGGTGCCTGTGTAGTTGCTGCTGTCTCCATCCATGCCAACCGCCAGCGTGTTGCCGTCGCCTGACAGGATGACCGACACACCGAAGCGGTCCTGCGCTTGGGGACTGGGGGCCTTCAGATAGGCCTGCTGCGACCATGCCCCCGCATTGCGCTGGAACACATAAGCCGCACCGGCATTGGTCAAGGCGTCGTCTGCAGGATCACTCGCCAAAGCGCTGCGCTCAAAGAACGCACCCACCGCCAGGGTGTCGCCCGCGCCCGACAGGCTGAGGTAGATGCCGAAGAAATCTCCCGCACCGGCGTTGGATGCCTTGAGGTAGCTTTGCTGTGCCCAGCTGGTGCCCGTGCGGGCAAAGACGTAGGCGGCCCCGGACGCAGCATAGGCTGCATTGCCGTGTGTTCCGGTCAGGTCACCATCCTCGTTGTAGGCCCCGACCGCCAGGGTGTTGCCGTCGTTCGAGAGGGCTACGAATGAACCGAAAAGATCGTCGGCATCCGCGTTGCTCGCCTTGATGAATGCCTGCTGCGACCAGACGGCGCCCGTGCGGGAATACACATAGACGGCGCCTGAGTTGCTGGCCAGGTTGTTGGTGGCGGGCATCGTCGCAAACGTGCCCTTCTGGTCGCTGCTCTCGCCATCCGCGCCGATGGCCAGCGTGTTGCCGTCGGCAGACAGCGCCACGGCATTGCCAAAATAATCGTTGGCCTCGCCGTTGGGGGCGGCAATGCGCGCCTGCTGCGACCACGTGGCGCCACTCTTCGTGAAGACGTACACCGCGCCAGTGTTGCCTCCCTCGCCATAGGCCCCCACGGCCAAGGTGGTGCCGTTGCTGGACAAGGCCACGCGGTTGCCAAAGCGGCCTTCGGCGGTGGTCGCCGAGGCTTTGAAGTACCCAATGGCGCGCACCATGTCGGCCGCTACAGACGTCGACGGGGCGCTGCAGCCACCCGCATTGCAGGCCTGCACGGTGTAGGTGGCATTCAGCCGCAGGTGCAGCAGCACTGGTACGGCATAAGTCAGCCCTGTGGTGGCGGTGGACCCGATCTGCACGGGTGTCAGCGGGCCTGCGCCATCCGGGTCCTCGTACACCGTGTAGCTGGTTGCACCCGGCGCCGAAGTCCACGAAAAGATCAGCGCCTTCGTCCCGTAGCCAATGCCCAGG
>NZ_QAIM01000081.1:1952-4155 GCF_003061035.1 Acidovorax sp. HMWF018 | reverse complement strand
AGGCTACACCGTCCAGCAACCTGCGGGGCATCATCGCCATGGTGGCTGCGGTGGGTTTCTTTTCGCTGATGGATGCGCTGCTCAAGACGCTGAGCGCCCACTACCCCGCCATGCAGGTCGCGGCGTTGCGGGGCTGGGCTGCGTTGCCGCTGGTGGCGCTCTATGCGCTGTGGCGTGGCGAGGTGCCACGGCTGCTGAAGGTGCGCTGGCCCCTGCACTTGCTGCGTGGCGGACTCAACGTGGCCATGCTGGCACTGTTTGCATTTGCCATCCGCGAACTGGCACTGGCCGAGGCCTACACACTGTTCTTCATTGCGCCGCTGCTCATCACTGCGCTGTCTACCGTGGTGCTGCGCGAGAAGGTGCGCGCTGCCCACTGGGTCGCCATTGCGCTGGGCATGGTGGGCGTGCTGGTGGCGCTGCGACCCAATCAGGAGGCGTTCTTTACCCTGGGCGCACTGGCCGTGCTGGCGGCAGCCACCTGCTATGCGGTGTCGGCCATCACGGGGCGCATGCTCACCCGCACCGACTCCAGTGCCAGCCTGGTGTTCTGGACCACCACGCTGCTGGCACTGGGTGCCGGCGCGCTGGCCTGGCCGCACTGGGTGGGCGTGGCGCAGGTGCATTGGCCACTGGTGGCAGGGCTCGCCATCACAGGGTTTGCAGGCCAGTTGGCGATCACCGAAGCCTTTCGCCACGGGCAGGCTTCCGTGGTGGCGCCATTTGAATACACGGCGCTGGCCTGGGGCATGGGGCTGGATTGGGTGCTGTGGCAGACGGTCCCGGGCTACAGCACGCTGCTGGGCGGCGCCATCATCATTGGCAGCGGCCTGTACCTGGTGCGCCAGGAGCGCACGCAGGCAGTGGTGCCACCCTGACCGGCGCGAACCGGTGCGAAACCGGCCACTTGCCGTCGCTCCGGCGCGGCATGCGCTGACACGGCAGTCAGGCAGTTCACCCTGTAATGAAGCGACGAACACAGCGGCACTACCGCAAGGAAATCGCCATGACACAACACGCCACCGTCCACGGCCACGTGACCTACACCCCAGGCGACGGCGCCCCGATCGCGATCCCCGAGGGCCCGATCGAGGTGACCACCAGCGCGGACAGCACCACGCTGAGCTGGTCGGTCGAAGAAGACATCGTCGGGTCTGCGGCGCTACCTCCCGACCAGTTCAACCAGTACGTCAAGGACGGCAAGATCCATTTCAAGAAATAGCCCGGGCGCCCACGCCCCGGACCTCCCTGCCGCCCCAGCCGGATCAGATCGGCCGCGTGAGGTACACCGCCTCGCGGCCCACGATGGGCTCGCGGGTGGGCATGAGGACGGTGCAGTCGTCGCACAGCGCGCGGATCTCGTGCGGCCCATCGGTGGCGATGAGGTCACCCTTGGCAAACACTTCAAACCCTTGCACGGGCTTTGTGAAGCGGAAGTCCGACGTGCGGACCATGCAGGTCTCCAGCAGTTCGTAGCGGCGCTGCTCGGCGGGCGTGGGCCGGTCGGCCATCGGTGCGATGAGGCCAAAGTGCGCCAGAAAGTCCAGCGCCACCGCCGTGGCCATGTCGGCCGCCGATTGGCGGAAGTGCTGGCCACATTCCACCACCAGCGCAACCCCATCTCCCTCGGCCTGCCCGTGGCGACCGTGCTGGATGAGCGGCGTGCCCGAACCCAGGCCGCTGGGCATCACCAGGTGCACCGGCGGGCGGCCGATGGCCAGCGCCACCCCCGCATTGCGCGGGTAGGCTGGGTACACCCAGAACGGCTGCACGTCTTGGCTGGTCGAGTGGATGTCGAGGATGTGATCGGCCGCAGCCACCACGGGGCGCAGGATGCGGGCACGCTGCAGCTCGGGGCTGTCGGCCGTGCCGTCCAGCTCGGCCGCCGACCAGATGCGGTTGAGGTTGTGCACCAGCTGTCGGCTCTCGAACGGACGGCTCTGGTCAAACGATTCGTAGGCGGCCACGTTGGCAAAGCTGACGGTCAGCGTGCCGATGAGGGGACGCACACCCGTGTCCAGCAGGTGGGTGGCCGCCACCATGCCGCAGATCTCGTTGCCGTGCGTGAGTGCATTGATGAGCACATGCGGGCCAGGCTTGCCCGACTCGAAGCGGTGCACATAGTCGATGCCGACATTGCCCTGGCGGTAGGCAGAGAGGTCGCGGGGGAGGACTTCAAAAACGGGGGGGTTCTGCGTCATGG
>NZ_QAIM01000081.1:0-1932 GCF_003061035.1 Acidovorax sp. HMWF018 | reverse complement strand
CAACCCGACGGCCCCAATGAGGCCTCCGTACCCCGTGCGCCCTTTGTGATCGTGGTGGATGGAGACCTGCGCATCGACGGCGCCTTGACCAGCACCAACACCGACGGCACGACGCACCTGGTCGTCAACGGCAACCTGCATGTGCAGAACGCCGTGATCGGCGGACAGCTGGTGTGTGTGCAAGGTGCGCTGCAGGTGCATGACCTGCTTTGGGGCCACTACAACCATGGCGAGCTGCGCGTGCGTGGTGGGCTGCAGGCCCGGGTGACGCTGTTCACCGACGAATACCACGTAGACATCACAGGCCCAGAAAAGGTGGAGTTTTTGCTGGACGAGGTGCGCGGTGTGCCGCACCGTGCGGAGTTCTCGGCCGAGATCGTGGGTGCCGTGTTCGCCCCCGAGTTCCACGAGGGCGTGGACGCCGGCGAAGACGGCCTGGCTCCCATGATCAGCCGCCGCCAGGTGCTGGCCGCCGTGCGGGCAGGCCAGAGCACGGTGCGCAGCAGCGCAGACATCCACGCCTACCAGCCTGTGGCCGACGACCTGTGCGCCGACAACACCATCAGCATCGACAACATCCTGACCGTGGTGCACACGCCAGTGATTGCGCACAAGGAACACAAAGCCTACGGCTGGTTCCAGCAGACTGATTTCTCACTGTGCCAACGGCATGTGGACGAAGAAGGCGACGCGCGCGACGACAACGTGTTCATCACGGTGTGGAAAACCTGGGACTTCTACCTGTCGGTGGAGCAGGTGCCCGCGCCGCGCAACTGGCTGGAGCGCCTGGCCACCAAGCTGTGGCGCCACGCGGCCCCCACGGTCGCCCAGCGCACGCTGCTCTATCGCCGCTACACGCAGGGGGAGCCCGGCGACTGGCAGGTGCTGGCGCCCCCCGCCGAGCCCAGCCACGACCCCGACGCCTGGAAGGCCTGCGAACACGCTTGGCGCGGAGTGCTGGACTATGTGCGCAAGGCCGTGGGCCAGCACCGTGCGCGTTACACCCTTTACCAGCGCCTGCAAGCCACTATGACGGCCGAGCACATCGAGGCCTTCACCAGCCTGCCCGTGTTCACCGAGCAGTACAACGACTGGTGGGACAGCGACCGCAACGGCTACTGGGAGGGCGAGGTCTGGGTGGGGGCGCGCCAGCCCTGCATGCACGACGGCGAACCCTGGGGCCGCGCGCTCAAATACAGCTGGCGCAACGGTGATGACGCGCCGGGCGATGACGAAGACAACGCCCACAGCGCCTACCAGATCCATGTGGACGAGGCGCGCGAGGGGCCGGCCGCTGTCGAGTTCAGCTACGCCCAGCGCCAGAGCGACAGCCGCGCCCCCCTGCCCCGCTGCGCCGCCGACCACATTGCACGCCTGCTGCGCTTTCACGGTCTGGTGCAGGCCCGCATCCGCGCGCGGCACGAAGAGGCGCAGGCTCAGCAGGCCGAGGCCCGCCGCATCGAAGCCGCCGTGCAACTGCTGGCCACCCCATCCTTGCCGCCCGACCTGCCCGATGCGGCCGTGTTTCCCGTCGAACTCATGACGCTGTCGGAGCAATGGCAGGCCGATGGGCAAGCCTACGTAGCGGCCATCCGCGCGCACCAGCTGGCCAACGATGCCAACCGCGCCGAGGCCTCGGCAACAGCCGGTGGCGGCGATGAGGAGAACGGCGCCGAAGAACACGACAACGCCCTGCCCGAAGACCCGCGCAAGGCCGATGCGCCCACCGTGCTGCAACTGGCGCGCGTGGTGAGCCACTGGGCCGACGAAGATCTTGCCACGCGGTTTCGCCAGCGCTTTGCCTTTGCCCCGGATGCCTATGTGGCGCGTGCCGCCCAGGCCGGCCAATTCGTCGGCCCCGTGTTTGTGCTGGACGATGACCGTGTGGTCGCCCGCATCGGCGCGGCCCATGACGACGACGCCCGCTGGGTG
>NZ_QAIM01000576.1:2200-5217 GCF_003061035.1 Acidovorax sp. HMWF018 | reverse complement strand
GTTCCACACCGGCCTGCCGCCGACCCGAGCCCCTGCCATGACCACCACCCCACACACCGCCACACCCGCCCTGTTCCGCCCCCTGCAGATGGGGCCGCTGGCACTGCCCCACCGCATCGTGATGGCGCCCATGACGCGCGCCCGCAGCAGCCAGCCGGGCGACGTGCCCAACGCGCTCATGGCCGACTACTACGCCCAGCGCGCCAGTGCAGGCCTCATCGTCAGCGAGGCCAGCCAGGTGTCACGCCAAGGCCAGGGCTACAGCTTCACGCCCGGCATCTACAGCGACGCGCAGGTGCAAGGCTGGCGCCGCGTGACCGAAGCGGTGCACGCCGCGGGCGGGCGCATGGTGCTGCAGCTGTGGCACGTGGGCCGCATGTCGCACGCCAGCTTCCATGCCGATGGGCTGCCCGTGGCGCCCTCGGCCCTGGCCCCGGCAGCACGGGTATGGGTGGCAGGCGAAGACGGCGTGGGCCGCATGCTCGACTGCCCCGTGCCTCGCGCGCTGGAGGCCGCCGAGATTCCTGGCGTGGTGGACGACTTCCGCCGTGCCGCCGCCAACGCCATGCGCGCAGGGTTCGACGGCGTGGAGATCCACGGCGCCAACGGCTATCTCCTTGACCAGTTTCTGCGCACGACCTCCAACCACCGCACCGACGCCTATGGCGGCCCGCTGGAAAACCGCACCCGCTTCGCCCGCGAAGTGGCCGCTGCAGTGGCCAGCGAGGCCGGCGCCGAACGCACGGGCATGCGCCTGGCCCCGTTCATCACGCAGCGCGGCATGGACTGCCCGGAGATCATCCCCACCATCCTGCACCTGGCGCGCGAGCTGGACACGCTGGGCCTGGCCTATATCCACCTGGCAGAGGCCGACTGGGACGACGCCCCCCGCATTCCAGATGAATTCCGCCAGGCTCTACGCACCGCCTTCAGCGGCCGAGTGATGGTGGCGGGCCAGTACACACCCGAACGCGCGCAACAGATCCTCGCGTCCGGCATGGCCGACCTGGTGGCGTTTGGCCGCCCGTTCATTGCCAACCCCGATCTGCCTGCGCGCTATGCCGCCGGGCTGCCACTGGCCCCGTTCGATGCGGCCACGCTGTTTGGAGGCGACGCACATGGCTACAGCGACTACACACCGGCCCCGCTGGCTGCGCCCAAGGCCCGGGCTGGCGCGGCTGAAGTGGCCTGAAAACGGCACCACGCGCCCTTCCGGACTCCGCATATCCCCCGCTTCAACTCCCTTTGCACCTCAAGGACCCATCATGAAATCCGTTGGCTACCAAACCGCCCACCCCATCGACCACCCCGAGTCGCTGCTCGACATCACCCTGCCCGACCCGGTGGCCACGGGCCGCGATCTGCTGGTGGAAGTGCGCGCCGTTTCGGTCAACCCCGTGGACACGAAAGTGCGCAAAAGCAGCTCACGCAGCGGCGACGGGCCCGACTACAAGGTGCTGGGCTGGGACGCCAGCGGCATCGTCCGCGCCGTGGGCCCGGAGGTGACACTGTTCCAGCCCGGCGACCGCGTCTGGTACGCGGGCTCCATCGCACGCCAGGGCACCAACAGCGAACTGCACCTGGTGGATGAACGCATCGTGGGCCATGCCCCCCAATCGCTGGACTTTGCCGAAGCCGCCGCGCTGCCGCTGACCACCATCACCGCGTGGGAGCTGCTGTTTGACCGCCTGGGTGTGGCCCCTGGCAAGCAGCCCACCCACAAGACCCTGCTCGTCATTGGCGCGAGCGGCGGCGTGGGCTCCATCCTCACGCAGCTGGCGGCGCGGCTCACCAGCCTCACGATCATCGGCACCGCATCGCGCCCCGAAACGCAGCAGTGGGTGCGCGACTTGGGCGCCCACCACGTCATCGACCACAGCCAGCCGCTCACTCAAGAGCTGGCCCGCATCGGCCACCCCACGGTGGACATCGTCGTGTGCCTCACGCAGACCGACGCGCACTTCGACCAGATCGTCGAGGCCATCGCGCCGCAGGGCCAGTTCGCGCTGATCGATGACCCGGTGTCGCTCGACGTGACGAAGTTCAAGCGCAAGTCGGTGTCGGTGCACTGGGAGCTGATGTTCACCCGCGCACTGTTCGGCACCGCCGACATGATCGGCCAGCACCGGCTGCTGACCGAGGTGGCGCAGCTGGTGGATGCGGGGCTGATTCGCACGACGCTGGACCAGCGCTTTGGAACGATCAATGCCGAGAATCTGAAGCGCGCACATGCGCTGATCGAGAGCGGCAAGGCGCGGGGCAAGCTGGTGCTGGAGGGGTGGGCCTGAAGACCTGCGGGCCACGCAGGGGGCGTAGCACCACCCGCGCGGCAGATTGTGTGTCGGGCTGAAAAATACTGTATTTATAAACAGTCTTTCAGGTATAAATCAGGGCACCACAACCCGAGGAGACCTCCCATGCTGGACCACATGACCTTCCGTGTCACCGACATCGCCCGCACCAAGGCGTTCTACACCGCTGCCCTCGCGCCTTTGGGCTACAGCCTGTGTTTTGAAGGCAACTACGGCTCGAACATGCTGGGCTATGCCTACCCGGCTCCGTCCGAGCCCGACGGCAAGAAGGCGGATGTGTGGTTCATCGACGGCCCCTCGCCCTACGGCGGCCCGCCCGCCACCACGGGCTGCCACCTGGCGTGGAGGGCCGCCACCCGGGCCCAGGTCGATGCCTTCTACCGCGCCGCCATCGAAGCCGGGGGCCAAGACAACGGCGCCCCGGGCCTGCGGCCCGACTACCACCCCCACTATTACGGCGCGTTTGTCATCGACCCCGAGGGCAACAACATCGAGGCGGTGTGCCACCTGCCGGAGTAAGAAACACCGCTGCAACCTCCGCAGAGGGCGCGTCGCCAAGCGAGCGCACCCGTGGAACTGGCTTTGCCAGGCCACCGGGTGCGTCCCCCTGGGGGGAAGCGGCGCAGCCGCTCAGGGGGGTCAGTCGAGTTTCACGCCTGCCGCTTTGATGATCTCGCCCCAGCGCTTGGACTCGGAGCGTGCCAT
>NZ_QAIM01000576.1:0-2190 GCF_003061035.1 Acidovorax sp. HMWF018 | reverse complement strand
CCGTTCAGGCGCGCCGTGATCGCAGCGGGCAGACCGGCGGGCGCCAGGATGCCCTGGAACGCAAATACCTCGGTGTTGGGCACACCGGCTTCTGCCAAGGTGGGCACGTCCGGCAGCGCGGCCACGCGCTTGGCCGAGCCAATCGCCAAGGCACGCACCTTGCCCGAGGTGATCACCGGCAGGCCAGCGGCCAGGTCCAGGAACATGCAGGGCACCTGGCCACCCATCACGTCCTGCAGCGCAGGCGCCGCGCCGCGGTAGGGGATGTGGGTGAGGAAGGTCTTGGTGCGGTTCTTGAACATCTCCATCGCCAGGTGGTGTGGCGAGCCATTGCCCGGCGATGCGTAGTTGAGCTTGCCGGGGTTGGCGCGCGCGTAGGCGAGGAATTCCTTCACCGTCTTGGCTTCAAACGCCGGGTGCACCACCAGCGCCAGCGGAAAGCGGCTGATGCCGCCCACGTAGGTGAAGTCCTTTTCAGGGTTGAACGGCAGCTTGGTGAACAGGTGTTCGTTGTAGGCCAGGATGGCGTTGTCGGCCGACATGAAGGTGTTGCCATCGGGCTTGGCCGTGGCCACCATCTGGCCACCGATGTTGGTGGATGCGCCAGGGCGGTTGTCCACCACGATCTGCTGGCCCAGCGTCTGGCGCATGGCCTCAGCCACGGTGCGGGCCAGCACGTCGGTGCCGCCACCGGCGGGGTACGGCACCACCCAGCGCAGGGGCTGGTCGGGCCAGGCGGATTGGGCGGCGGCCCAGGGCGCGGCGGTGGTGGCGCCTGCGGCGGCCAGGGCGGACAAGAGGGTACGGCGTTGCATGGGGTTGTCTCCTTGATACTATGAATTTGATAGCTGCAAGCGCATGTTCCTCTAGCGCATGCAGCCGTTTTTATTCAAATTTTGCTCTGCGGTGCCTCAGGCGGCCGGTGCGGCAATGGTCTGGTCGATGGCGCCGAAGATGCTGGCGCCGTCCTTGCCCTTGACCTCGATGCGGATGGTGTCGCCGAACTTCATGAAGTCGGTGCTGGGCTTGCCGTCCTGGATGGTTTCAATGCAGCGCTTTTCGGCGATGCAGCTGTAGCCCTTGGGCCATTCCATGCGGCCGTTCTGCTCCACGCCCTTGTTGCTGACGGTGCCGCTGCCCACGATGGAGCCGGCGCGCACGTTGCGCGTCTTGGCGATGTGGGCAATGAGCTGGCCGAAGTGGAAGGTCATTTCAGGCCCCGCGTCGCACATGCCGACCTTGCGGCCGTTCCAGGTGGACTGCACGGTGAGGTTGACGCGGCCGTGGTCCCAGGCGTCGCCCAGCTCGTCCAGTGTGACGGCCACGGGGCCGAAGGCGGTGGCGGGCTTGCTCTGGAAGAAACCGAAACCCTTGGCCAGCTCGGCCGGGATCAGGTTGCGCAGGCTTACGTCGTTGGCAATCATCACCAGGCGGATGCCGTCCAGCGCCTGGTCGGCGGTGGTGCCCATCTTCACGTCGCCGGTGATGACGGCGATCTCGGCCTCGAAGTCGATGCCCATGGCTTCGCTGGGCACCACGACATCGTCGCAGGGGCCGATGAAGTCGTCGCTGCCGCCCTGGTACATCAGGGGGTCGGTGTAAAAGCTTTCGGGCACTTCGGAGTTGCGCGCTTTTCGCACCAGTTCAACGTGGTTGATGTAGGCCGAGCCGTCGGCCCACTGGTAGGCGCGGGGCAACGGGGCCATGCACTGGGCGGGGTCGAAGGGGAAGGCGTGGCGCGCGCGGCCGCTGTTGAGCTGGTCGTACAGGTCCTGCAGCTGGGGCGAGATGAAGCCCCAGTCGTCCAGCACCTGCTGCATCTTGCTGGCAATGCCGGTCGCATAATGGGCCGTGCCCAGGTCGCGGGAGACGACAACCAGTTGGCCGTCGCGCGAGCCGTCTTTGTAGGTAGCGAGTTTCATGGTGGCAGGACCTTTGTCTCAAGGGGTTGAAGGTTTCACCCAACACGAATTACGCTTGGGTAAATTGATTTAACTAAACAAAACTCGCAAATTTTAGTGCACATGGACAAAGAACGTGCAGGAATTCAATCGGTCGAGGTGGGTTTTGCCCTGCTGGAGGGGCTGACACGCTCGCGCGGACCGCTGATGCTCAAGGATGTGGCGGCTTCGGCCGGCATGAGCGCGGCCAAGGCGCACCGGTATCTGGTGAGCTTTCAGCGCCTGGGGC
>NZ_QAIM01000575.1:700-4096 GCF_003061035.1 Acidovorax sp. HMWF018 | reverse complement strand
CCAAATGGGCGGCGCAAGAGGCCACAAAATCCAAAAAATGGCGTCTTCCGCGTTCGCGCGGGAAATTTCGAGGGCTTGTTCAGCGTAGCCTTAGAGCGTCATGCGCAATAAACACTAGCGCTAGAGGCCCAAATCATGCTCATCGACTTCTTCTACACCCTGCGCTCGGCCAAGTTGCCCGTGTCGGTCAAGGAATACCTCACCCTGCTCGAAGCGCTGCAGGCCGGTGTGGTGGGCCCCAAGTCGGATGACGCATGGAGCCTGGACGACTTCTACAACCTCTCCCGCCTCACGCTGGTCAAGGACGAGAAGCACTACGACAAGTTCGACCGGGCCTTTGGCGCCTACTTCAAGGGCGTGGAGATGGTGGCCGACTTCACCAAGCAGATCCCGGCCGACTGGCTGCGCAAGATCCTGGAGAACGAGCTCACGCCCGAGCAAAAGGCCGCCATCGAGAAGATGGGCTGGGACGAGTTGATGGAGACGCTGAAGAAGCGCCTCGAAGAACAAAAGGAGCGCCACGAGGGCGGCAGCAAGTGGATCGGCACCGGTGGCACCAGCCCGTTCGGCCACGGCGGCTACAACCCGCAGGGCGTGCGCATTGGCGGCGCGGGCAAGAACAAGAGCGCCGTGAAGGTGTGGGAGCAGCGCGCCTACAAGGACTACGACGACCAGCAGGAGCTGGGCACACGCAACATCAAGGTGGCATTGCGCCGCCTGCGCAAGTTTGCGCGAGAAGGGCATGAGCTGGAGCTGGACCTGCCCGACACCATTCGCAGCACGGCGGCCAATGCGGGTTACCTGGACATCAAGATGGTGCCCGAGCGGCACAACAACGTGAAGGTGCTGCTGCTGATGGACGTGGGTGGCACGATGGACGAGCACATCCAGCGTGTGGAAGAGCTGTTCAGTGCGGTCAAGAGCGAGTTCAAGCACCTGGAGTTCTACTACTTCCACAACTGCGTGTACGACTTCATGTGGAAGAACAACCGCCGCCGCTTTGCCGAGAAGTTCCCGACCTGGGACATCATCCGCAAGTACAACAAGGACTACAAGCTGATCTTTGTGGGCGACGCGACGATGAGCCCGTACGAGATCCTGCAGCCCGGCGGCAGTGTGGAATACAACAACGAGGAGCCGGGTGCCGAGTGGATCCAGCGGCTCACCCACGCCTTTCCCAAGTTTGCGTGGATCAACCCCGAGCCCCAGGGCGTTTGGCAGTACCGCCAGAGCATCAGCATCATCCAGCAGCTGGTGGGCAACCGCATGTATCCGCTGTCGCTCAAGGGGCTGGAAGAAACCATGCGGCTGCTGTCCAAATAGGCGCGGTACCGGGGTCAGATGCCTTGTGAGCATCTGTCCGACAGGGAGGGCTGCAGTTTCAGGGCATAGTCGGGGATGAACAGGACAGGCTGGCAGGCTTGTCCGCCCCACCCATACGACCTCCCTGACATATCCTTCCGCGCCGTGCCTCTCCGCGTTTTGCGCTCCGCCACCGCTACCACCCCAACGCCGGCCCTGTGGTCGGCGTTGCTGCTTTCCGGCGCACTGTGCCTGAGCGGCTGCAGCCTGCTGCCACGGGCCGACGAGCCCACGACCGGCGACACGGGCAGCGACGTTGCCAGCACCGCAGCCAGCAATAGCGCCGCGTCGTTTGACGTGGTGGTGCGCGCCCCCGACACGGTACGCGAGACGCTGGAGCGCCACCTGGAGCTGCAGCGCTTTCGCCAGCTGCCCGACCTGCAGGCCAACGAGCTGCAGCGCCTGCTGGGCGCCACGGATGCCAATGCGCGGGAACTGCTGGGCACCCTGGGCTACTTCGCGCCCACCATCACCGTGGAGCTGACGGAGGCGCAGGAAACCGCCGGTACCCACAAGGGCGCGCCCCGCACCGTCACCGTCACCGTGGAGCCCGGCCCCCAAACCCGCATTGCCCGTGCCGACATCACTGTGGCGGGCACCGACGATGCCGACAAAGACAACCTGGCGCGGCGGCAGCAGCGCTTGCAGCGCAACTGGTCCCTCGCCCCCGGGCAGCCCTTCACCCAATCGGCCTGGGACAACGCCAAGGCCGACGGGCTGCGCCAGCTGCAGGCCCGGCGCTACCCCACGGCCCACATCGCCAACAGCCGGGCCGAGATCGATGCCGACAGGCACGAAGCCCAGCTGGGAGTGAGCTACGACCCCGGCCCCGCCTACCGCTTCGGCCCCTTGCGCGTGCAGGGCAGCCAGCGCTACGACAGCGACGGTGCGCGGCGCCTGGCGCGCCTGCCCACCGGTGCGGTGTATGACGAGGCCGACATGCTGGACGCCCAGCTGCGCCTGGCCAGCAGCGGCTACTACGACGCCGTGTTCCTCACGCTCGATACCGAAGGCACCGACCCGCAGGCCGCCCCCGTGGTGGCCCAGGTGCGCGAGGCCCCGATGCAAAAGCTGGTGTTCGGCCCCGGCTTCTCGACCGACAGCGGCGCACGCCTGTCACTGGAGCACATCCACAACCAGATGCCTGTGCTGGGCTGGCGCGCGGTGACCAAACTTGCACTCGACCGCGAAACCAAGCTCGCCAACACCGAATGGACGGACCTGCCCAACGAAAACGGCTGGCGCTGGTTCGCAGGCGGCCAGGTGCTGCGCGAGGCCACGGGCGACTACGACGTCAACAGCGGCCGTCTGCGCGCAGGCCGCAGCAAGAGCACCAAATCCATCGACCGCAATTATTTTTTGCAGTACGACTACGCCAACAGCCAGGGCCTGACCGACAACGCGCGGTCGCCCTCCGACACTAGCACGGCCCTGAGCATCAACTACGGGTGGACGGGCCGCTACTTCAACAGCCTCACCGCCCCCACCCGGGGCCATGGCCTGGCGGTGGAGCTGGGCCTGGGCACCACCCTGCGGCCAGAGCGCGACCCGTTTGTGCGCACCCTGGTGCGGTGGCAGTCCTTCCTCCCCGCAGGCCGCGTGCAGGACGATGCAGGCATCGGCCGCAATGCCCGCGTAGCACTGCGGGCCGAGGCTGGCGCCGTGCTGGCGCGCGAGGGGGCGCAGATCCCCGTCACGCAGCTGTTTGTGACGGGCGGCGACACCACCGTGCGCGGCTATGGCTACCGCAGCATCGGCGCGCGCACCGACAACGGGCAACTCTATGGGGGCCGCTACCTGGCCGTGGGCAGCGTGGAGTGGCAGCGCCCCATCGTCTACCAGGGTGCCATGACCGACTGGGAAAGCACGCTGTTTGTGGATGCAGGCGCCGTGGCCGACAAGGTGGGTGACCTGAGCCCGCGCGTGGGCGTGGGTGCCGGTGTGCGCTGGCGCAGCCCCGTGGGCCCGCTGCAGGCCGACCTGGCCTACGGCGTCAAGACCAAGGAAGTGCGGCTGCACTTGCGCCTGGGGTTC
>NZ_QAIM01000575.1:0-690 GCF_003061035.1 Acidovorax sp. HMWF018 | reverse complement strand
CCTTCCCACACCCCGCGCCCGCGCATCGGACTTCAGCGCCGGGTCCTCGTCGGCCCCACGCCCTCCTGCGCCCCGCGCGCCGCGCGTGCTGCGGACTCTGGGCTGGCTGCTGATCGCCCTGGTGGCCCTGCTGCTGGCGGCCAGCGCGCTGCTGTGGTGGTGGGCGGGCAGCGGCACATCACTGGCCACCACGCTGGCCCGCGCGGCGCAATACCTGCCCGCCAACCAGCAACTGGAAAGCCGGGAGGTCAGTGGCTCGCTGCGCAGCGGCGGGCGCATTGGCTGGCTGCGCTGGAGCAGCCCCACCCTGGTGGTGGAAGTGACTGACATCCGCCTGGGCTGGCAGCTGGCCCCCTTGCTGCAGCGCCGCCTGGAGCTGGGCGAGGTGCATGCCGCCCGCGTATTGATCACGCCCCAGCCACGCCCCGCCGACACGCCCGAGCCACCGCCCACGCCCCTCACCGACCTGGTGCTGCCGCTGCAGCTGGGCGTGCCGTTCCGGGTAGACCAGCTGCTGTGGGCCGGCCCCCCCGCCGTGGAGGCCCAGGGCCTGGTGGGCGACTACCGGTTTGATGGCCGCCAGCACCGCCTGAACATCGGCGCGGTAGAACTGGCCCAGGGCCAGTACAGCGCACGCGCCACGCTGGACGCACAAGCCCCCATGGCGCTGGATGCCACCGTGGACGGCAC
>NZ_QAIM01000080.1:0-1878 GCF_003061035.1 Acidovorax sp. HMWF018 | reverse complement strand
TTGTCTTGATCTGCGGCCATTGCCAAGGTCTGCTGCTTCATCTGCGGATAACGTTTGACCCCTCTCAATGGTGGACCTTAATCAGCGTTGCCTTAATCGAGCACCTCATTGACCGTCATATTGGCCTGTAGCGCCTGTTTGATATGCGGGACGTGCTATGAAGAATATAGCGAATTAGTGCAGTGCCTAGAACGACGACCCCGGCTCGCTCAAAAACGCCAGTTCTTCGGCCGTGGAGGTGCGGCCCAGCACCGCGTTGCGATGCGGGTAGCGCCCAAAGCGGTCGATGATGGCCTTGTGCCGGCGCTCAAAGTCCAGGTTGTTTTCCATGCCCGGCTGCGCAAACAGCTCAAGCGCTTGCTCATGAATCACGGCAGATTCGCTGTGCATATAAGGCATGTAGACAAACACGCGCTGCGCCGTGGGCAGGCTGCGGTCCTGCCCGCTGGCCACCAGCTCTTGCGCCAGGGCAAGGGCCAACACGTCTTGCGCAACGGCGCGGGCGGTGTCGCGGTACACATTGCGCGAGAACTGGTCCAGCACTAGGATTTCTGCCAACCGGCCTTCTGGGGTAGCGCGCCAGAGGAACAGTTCGCAGCGGGTAGCGGCCTCCAGCGTGGGGCCGAAGCGGGTGCGGATGGATTCGTCGAGGGCAGCGTCTTTGGCGAAGTGCTGCTGGGGAGTGAGTTCGGTGAACCAGAAGTGTAGGATTTGGAGCGATTGCATCAGAGCCATTGCGTGGTTTTGTTTGAAGGGGCGGTGCTCAAGAATTGTGGGTGGAGCTACCGCAAGCATGAAGCGCTAAACGCAGCGGATTCGCTCGCTCCGTGCGCTAAGTTAATCCGCATTCTCCTTTTCAAGTCTCGAGAATGCCCATAGATCGCACTCTGCTTCGAATTCCTGACCCCACTCGTTTTCAATGTGAGCCAGTTCGTGCAGAACCGTGTGTGACAAGAATAAATACGGGCTGTTTTCTAACTGTTCACTTTCTGTCGCAAATCCGGTGACGACAAGCGCATCGATCACGCTGCTTATAGATCGTTCGTCAATAACTCGTCGTATAGCGATGATGAAAGAGTTATTGCTAATGGGCGGAAAGGCTGCTGCGATCGGATCCCCCCTAACGCTGTAGGCGTTGGCTTTGGCCCAAGAGCTGACGGTTTCGGCTGAAACCAGAGATACCGTCTTGGTTGCGAACCGCTTAATCAACCCTTCGAGTTCTGAGCGGTATATCTCGATGTCTTGGATATGCATGCGATCTGGCGTGTAACTAGGGAGCGTTCAAATGTCAAAACGGCGCCTAGAGTCAACAATTTTTAGAAGGCGCGATGCGAGCATGATCATGTCTCGTGCCTCCTTCGCTTCAATCGCAACACGACGATGTGATGATGGTTCACCAACCGTGCGCTTCGGTTACAGCTAGTCTATTTTGAATCAATGCTCGTTTGAGCGTATGGGCGCTTTCGGCTCAGTCGCTCTCAATCAAAAAAAGCCAGCAGACTTGAGGTCTGCTGGCTTTTTCAAGCTTTAAAGCGAAATTACTTCCCCCAAGAATCCTTCAATCCCACCGCCAAGTTAAACACCGGCTTTTCCGCCTTGTGGTCAATACGATCCGCCACAAAGTACCCATGCCGCTCAAACTGGAACTTGTCGTCCGGTTGGGCATTGGCCAATGACGGCTCCACGATGGCGGTCACCACCTTCAGGCTGTTCGGGTTCAGGCTTTCGATGAAGTCCTTGCCGCCCGCGTCGGGCTGGGCGTCCAGGAACAGGCGGTCGTACATGCGCACTTCTGCGTTCACGCCGTCGGCCACACCCACCCAGGTGATGGCGGCTTTGACCTTCACGGTGTCGGCGCCGGGGGTGCCGCTCTTGGTG
>NZ_QAIM01000574.1:781-4239 GCF_003061035.1 Acidovorax sp. HMWF018 | reverse complement strand
GTTGGGGGTGGTGGCTTCGGTCATAGAGGTCTCAGCGAGAAAGGAAAAAACGCAAAGCGCGGATTCTCCGGCATTTGCGTTGCGGGTCATCCCGGCGTTCGATCACCGCCCCAGCGGCGCCACGCCGATCAGCCATGCATGGCCCCAGAACGCAAAGCCCGCCCAGGCCACTGCACCCACCACCACAGCCGCCGCCGTGCCTGCAGCGCTGCCTGCCGCGTACACGGTGCCCTGCGCCCGGTCGCGCTGGCGCGCGGCGCGAAAGCTCAGCACGGCCCACAGCAAAAAGCTGCCAAACAGCAGCACGTCGGCCAGGTTGCCGTTGGACAACACATGCGCCAGCGCCCACACCTTCACGCCCAGCACCATGGGGTGGTGCAGCCGGGCCTTGATGGCATTGCGCGGCACATAGGTGGCGACCAGCAGCACAAAGGCAATCAGCGTCAGCAGCGCCGCAGCGTGCCGCATGCCGATGGGCGGCACCCACAACACCACGGGCTGCTGCCTCGCCAGGCCATAGCCCCAGACGATGAGCACCAGGCCCACGGCCGACACCAGCGAATACAGCCCTTTCCAAGGCATCTCGCCCATGCGTGCCAGCGTCTGCGTGCGCCAGCCATCGGCCACGATGCGCACCGAGTGCACGCCCAGAAACAGCACCAGTCCCAGTACCAGATACCCCATGGCCAAGCCTTTCATGTTGTCGTCGTGAACAGGTTTTGAGGACGAAGGCGGGGCTGCGCCACCGGTGGCAAAGCTCCGTCGTGCAAGTCCTGATCGATTATCGGCAGAGCAGGCGATTGCACCCGTTGCGGAGGGACTTGCGCGGCCCCTGCAGACGAATGCTCTGGAGAACGGTCGTCAGCCCTGTATTCAAGTCAAAAGTGCCGCAAGCGCTAGTGAATCATGCGCTGGCAGCTATCAATTCAATAGTAAAAGTGCAGCGACATCGCCAGCGGGCAGGTCGGATCAGGCGCCCGCATGCTGCGCCAGCAGCGCCCCTATCTTGGGCTTGGCGCAGCGCTGCAGCGTTTGCAGCAGTGTGTAGCTGGGCTCGGCCACGCGCCAGCGGGTGCGCAGGTCGTGCTGCATGCGGGCCAGCAGCGCGGCAGCCATCTCAGCGTCGGCCAGCGCCCGGTGGGCCTGGCCCGTGCGCGGCAGGCCGTGGTAGTCCACCAGCGTGCCCAGCTTGTGGCTGGGCGCCTCGGGGTACAGGCGCCGCGACAGCAGCACCGTGCATGCAAACGGCTGCGGTGCAGGCAGCCCGGCGAGGGCCAGTTCGGCCTGCCAGAACTTGCTGTCGAACGACGCGTTGTGCGCCACCATGGGCGCGTCGCCCACAAAGCGCGCGGCGTCCTGCATCACCTGCGCCGCATCGGGCGCGGCGTTGACCATCGCGTTGGTGATGCCGGTGAGCTGGGTGATGAACGACGGAATCCACACCCCGGTCTTCATCAAACTCTGGAACCTGTCCACCACCCGGCCGCCCTCCAGCAGCACGATGGCCACCTCGGTCGCACGCGCGCCCTGGCCGGGCGAGACGCCGGTGGTTTCAAAGTCGATGACGGCGATGGGGGACATGGGCTTGCGTGCGAAAAGGAAGGATTGTGCCGCCGCCCCGCAGACCATCCTGTGCGCCCAGGGTGTCTGTGTGCCTCTGTGCTTATCCAGTGCGTGGCCTACACTGCCGCACTCCTTTTCTTGGATGCATGGAGCCGAGCACACCATGAAGAAAAACGCCACCTCACCGGCCTGGCTGCGCGCCGCGCTGGACTACCTGCCGCAATGGCTGGACCTGCAACTGGAGCGCTTCCGCCAGCCCGGGTGTTCCGTGGCTATCGCGCGCGGCGGCGAAACGGTGGCAGAGCTGGCGCTGGGGGTGGCCGACATGCGCACCCACCAACCCCTCACGTCCCGGCATCGTCTGCGCATTGCCTCGCACTCCAAGACCTTCACGGCAGCGGGCGTCATGCTGCTGCGCGAGCAGGGCCAAGTCGGGCTGGACGACCCCATTGGCCGCTATGTCGATGGCCTGCACAAGGACCTGGCCCGCGCCCGCATTGGCGAGCTGCTGTCGCACAGCGCAGGCGTGACGCGCGACGGCCCCGATGCCGGCCAGTTTCTGGACCGGCGGCCGTTTCTCTCGCGCACCGAGCTGCTGGCGGATTTGCGCGCCAAGCCGCCGCTGGAGGCGGGCGTGCAGCTCAAGTATTCCAACCACGGCTACGGGCTGCTGGGGCTGATGATGGAGCAGGTGACCGGCACGGACTACGCGCGCTGGATGCAGCGCCACGTGATCGATGCTGTGGGCCTGCAGGAAACCGTGCCCGACATGCCGCGCCTGGCGCGGAGCGCCCCGATGGCCGTGGGCCACAGCAGCGAGTTTCCGTTCGGCCAGCGCCTCATCGTGCCGGGCGACAACCGGTGCGACGCCATGGCCCCGGCGGCCGGGTTTGTGTCCACCGCGTCGGATGTGGCCCGCTTCTTTTCGCAGCTGGCGCCAGACAGCCAGCGCAGCATCCTGTCACCCGCCAGCCGCCGCGAGATGGCGCAGCGCCGCTGGCGCGACCCCTGCAACCTGTTCGAGTCCCACTACGGCCTGGGCACCATGCTCAGCGCGCCGGGCCCGCGCGAATGGATGGGCCACACCGGCAGCCTGCAAGGGTTCCTGTCGCGCACGGCGCGCTACCCCGCGCTCGACCTCACGGTGACCGTGCTCACCAATGCGCAGGACGGCTTGTCCACCGAATGGGTGGAAGGCATTGCCAGCATCCTGTTCGCGTTCCAGCAGCATGGCGCGCCGGGCAAAAAGGAAGCCGCCTGGGCGGGGCGCTGGTGGAGCCTGTGGGGCGCCAGCGACCTGGTGCCCATGGGCAAGGTGGTGTGCCAGGTGGTGCCCGCCATGTTCGTGCCGTTCAACGCCGCCACCACGGAGCTGGCCATCACCGGGCGCGACACCGGCGTGGTCCGGAAAGCCTCGGCCTACGCCAGCCCCGGCCAGCCGGTGCGCCGCGTGCGCGATGCCAGCGGCACCGCCACCGAGCTGTGGGTGGGCGGCACCCAGCTGTTGCCCAAGGACGCCATGGTGGCCGAGGCCACCCAGCGCTATCGCAAGGCGCGCCGCACTCCGCGCTGATCCCGGCGGGCAGTGCCTCAGCCCTTGGGGTGCGCTAAAAAGAACCGCAGCATCTCCGCCGTGGCGTCGACCCCGGCAGGGTCGGTATGGCTGCCGCCCGCGTGCCCACCGGCCCACGCGTGCCCTGCGCCGTGCAGCACCCAGTGTTCTGCCACCACCGTGCCAGTCAGTGCGCTGGCCGACGGGGCGCCACCCGCCACGGTGTAGACCTTGCGGGTGTAGCTCTGGCCACCACGAGACTGGCCCTGGTGCGCGGTCTCCACCGTCGTCTGGCCGTCACCTGGGGCTGTGGCCAGTGTTGACAGCGTTGCCTCGATGAGCT
>NZ_QAIM01000574.1:0-770 GCF_003061035.1 Acidovorax sp. HMWF018 | reverse complement strand
TGGCAGGGCTGGGGCGTCAGCGGCATGGTGGGTCGCCGCACCGGGTTTGGCCCCGTTCTTCATCGCCGACAGTGCGCCCATCACGTTGTGCGCGGCACCCGCCTGCAGGCCGAAGTGCACGCCCACGGCCGCAAACAGGTCGGGGTATTCGCGGCCCAGCAGTGCGGCCATGGCGCCGCCGGCCGACAGGCCCGCCACGTAGACGCGTTGCGCATCCACCGGGTGGCGCGCCATCACATCCCGCAGCATGGCCACGATCAGAGCGGGCTCGCCGCTGCCCCGGTGCTGGTCGCCAGGGCGAAACCAGTTCCAGCAGCCGTTGGGGTTGGCGCTGTGGGGTTGCTCGGGGTACAGCACCAGAGCGTTGGCGGGCGCGGCTGCGTCGTTCATGCCCGTGCCAGTCGCAAAGTCCACCGGGTTCTGCGTGCAGCCGTGCAGCATCAGCACCAGGGGCATGGGGGTGCCTGCCGTGGCGCCCGGGGGCACGTACAGGTGGTAGTGGTGCGGGTTGTGCCGAGCGCCCGGGTGGGTGAAGGCCACGCGGGTGAAGCCCCCAGGGGGCTCCGCCAGCGGGTGGTGGCTGGCGGCGGGGCGTGGTGTGGTCGTGGGCTGTGCCTCTGCGGGCGGAGCGTGGGTGCTGCGGTCGATGACCACGGCGTCTTCCACCTCTTGCGCGGTGTGGGCACTGCGCCAGCGGGGGGCGTTCCCTGCCGTGGGTTCGGGCTCGGGCGCGTGCAGCGGGGGGGCGCTTGTGCTGGCGGGTGCGGGAG
>NZ_QAIM01000079.1:0-5623 GCF_003061035.1 Acidovorax sp. HMWF018 | reverse complement strand
GCCCAAATGGGCGGCGCAAGAGGCCACAAAATCCAAAAAATGGCGTCTTCCGCGTTCGCGCGGGAAATTTCGAGGGCTTGTTCAGCGTAGCCTTAAGGAACCTCGCGAATGAAAACATTGAACCGCTGCGCCCTCGCCGCGCTGGCCCTGGTGGGTACGTCTGCTGCCTTTGCACAGAGCAGCGTCACCCTGTACGGCCGGGTCAACACCAGCTTTGAACACCAAAAAGACGGCGATGTCTCCAAGACCGGCCTGTTCAACAACTCCTCCCGCTTCGGCTTCAAGGGCCAGGAAGACCTGGGCGGCGGCCTGATGGCTGGCTTCCAGCTGGAAAGCGGCTTTGACTCCAGCTCCGGCGCTACCGACTCGCGCGGCATTTTTGCCCGCCAGAGCGAAGTGAACCTGTCCGGCGGCTTCGGCATGGTGCGCCTGGGCAACTTCACGTCCGAGTCGTACTACGCCACGGCCGACTTCATCAGCAACCACAACCACGACACTGGCTCGTCGGCTGACGCCCTGTACGCCTACCCCGCCCGTGACATCAACAAGATCGCTTACCGCACCCCCAGCCTGGGCGGCGCAACGTTCGAAGCCGGCTGGGCCCAGCACGAGCAGCCCAGCGGCACCGGCGGCAAGAACAGCATGGACCTGGCTGCCAACTACGAAATCGGCAAGCTGGGCCTGGGCGCCGGTTACTCCAAGCTGGGCGACCAGAACCAGTTCGCAGTGCGCGCTTCGTACTCCACCGGTCCCTTCGTGATGGGCGCCTACGTGCAACGCGACAAGAACGTGTTCATCGCCAACGGCGGCAACCGCACCAACCTGCGCCTGTCGGCCGCCTACATCATGGGCGTGTCCGAGTTCCACGTGAACGTGGGCCGTGCCGGCAACTACTCCAACGTGTCCAACAGCGCCGCAACCCAGTACACGCTGGGCTACAACTACAACCTGAGCAAGCGCACCAAGGTCTACACGTACTACACCCGCATCAACAACAGCCAGGCCGCCACCTACGGCGTGTCGGCTCCGGGTAACGACTTCAGCTCCTTCGCCGTGGGCGTGCGCCACAACTTCTGATGGCCCCCCACACGCTGCTGCCCTGACTGGTGGGAGGGCAGACACACAGCCAATTACCCCGCACTTCTTTGGAGTGCGGGGTTTTTTTATGCCTGCGACCTGCCGGATACAGCGCATAGCCCTATTGCGGACGCAGAGCCAACCACCCAACCCGGCGCACCCAAGGCCATTCGGTCGGTCCAAATCCGGTCCCGCCCGCAGGCTTTTGCAGCGGCAGATACTCTGCGCCACACCGGCCGGGCAATGACTACCTGGCTGTGAAATGCGGAGCACAGCACCATGCCAACACCACGCCACGCAGCCAGCGCCATCCTGGTGTTCTGGGCCTTGGCCGCATCTGCCCAGACCACAGCGCCCGTGGTGCTGGACGACCTGGGCGGCCTGCGCATTGACAAGACCGAAGTCACCATCGCCCAGTTTGCGCGCTACGTGCGGGCCACCGGCACCACCACCCGTGCAGAGCGCGAAGGCGGCGGTTTTGAATACGTGGGCGGCTGGCAGCGCCGCGCGGGCTGGACCTGGCAGCGCCCCGACGGCTCACCGCCCGACACCGACCAGTTGCCCGCCGTGCACCTCACTCACGCCGAGGCCCAGGCCTACTGCCAATGGGCGGGCGGCCGCCTGCCCACCGCCGCCGAGTGGCGCACCGCCGGCTTTACCGAGCTGCGCAGCCAACCGCCCACGCCCTGGGTGCGTGGCACCACCTACCCCTGGACCACAGGCCAGAGCCCGCAGGGCGCCAACACCAGCGACCCCGACCCCTGGCCCCGTGCCGCACCCGTCAACGCCACCGCAGCCGGGGTGAACGGCCTGCACGACATGGGTGCCAATGTGTGGGAATGGGCGGCCGATGCGCGCGGCGACGAGCGGCGCACGATGGGCGGGTCCTGGTGGTATCCCGCGTCGCAAATGCGCGCGGAGGTCGAGGCCTGGAAGCCTGCGGACTTTTACGCGGTGTACATCGGCTTTCGCTGCACGTACGACCCGGTGAAACAGCGCTGAGGGGACCGCAGCACCGACTGAGAGGGCATCCTCTCAATGCCCGCCAAACCGCCCCACTTGCCGCAGCCCGCCCGTCAGGCCCCACAGCGATACGCACCAGCCGTCACACCCTTCCGACACCACCAGCCCCGGCAGGTCGTTGCCGTCGATGTCCACGTAGCTATCGGGCTTGCCGGGCACCTCGCCCATGTAGGCATAGCCGCCACTGCCACGCACAAAAACATGGTGCCGCTGGGCTTCGTAAAAAGCATTCGGATCGCGCACCACCCTGCCAGGCACCACCACGGTGGTGCGTGCACCCTGGGGCTGCTGAACCGTGCGTGCCGAACCCCATTGGAGCTGGCGGCGCAGCGTACCAAACCGGCGGTCGTCCGACTGCACGAACAACTGCAGTGCTCCCAGCTGCTCGGCATCGGGGCTCCCTACCACCCACTGCGGCGCGCGCGGCGGCGTGAGGGCGAAGAGCCGGTACTGCCGGGTATCTGCCTGCGGCGCCGGACCTTGCACGGTCATGCCTGCAGCGTAGGATTCTTCCTGCCCGGCAGACTTCGGCGGCAGTTCGGCCTTGCACTGGTAGCGGGTGCCTGCTTGCAGCGCAAACACCGGCGCGCCGGCATTGCAGTGCCGTGCCAGCTGCTGCAGGTGCGCGGGGTTCTCAAAATGAGCCCACACCGGACCATCGTCGGGCGACAGCCAGGCAAAGAACAGTCCGGGCCGCTGGATGGAGCCTTCTTTGTCCATGCCCGCCCAGGCAGGCGGCACGCAGGAGGCCAGCGCAGCGATGAGGGCAAGGCATTGTCGGGACAGCATGGGCGGTGCACTCCTGAAATGGCGGATGCTGGGTAATAGCCACCTGATGTGGCCGTAGCTCTGTAGCGGCCCACCATTGTGCCGCCACGTTCAGTCTTCCAAATGCAAAAAAAAAGGCCCCCGATGCCCATGGCACCGGGGGCCTGTGACCAAGGAGCAAAGAGCGCGATGGTTACACGTTCATGATCGACACCAGGCGCGTGTTCAGGTGCGCCTCGATGGCCTCGGGGCCACCCTCGGAGCCGTAGCCCGAATCCTTCAGGCCACCAAACGGCAGCTCGGCTGCAGGTGCGGCGGCCTGGTTGATCCAGAGCATGCCCACTTCCAGGCGCTGCGCCAGCAAATGAGCGTTCTTCAGCGACGAAGTGAAGGCATAACCGGCCAGACCAAACGGCAGGCGGTTGGCCTCGGCAATGGCGTCTTCGATTTGGGTGAAGCCACGCACGGCAGCCACGGGGCCAAAGGGCTCTTCGTTCACGATGCGGGCCGACAGGGGCACGTCGTTCAGCACGGTGGGCTGGAAGAAGTTGCCTTCGGTGCCGATGCGCTCGCCACCGGCCAGCACCTTGGCGCCCTGCTGTACCGCATCGGCCAACAAGTCGGCCATGGCGGTAATGCGACGCGGGTTGGCCAACGGGCCCATCTGCGTGCCGGCCGTGAGGCCATCGCCCACCTTCAGGCCCTGCGCGTACTTGGCGAAGGCAGCCACGAAGTCGGCACGGATGCTCTCGTGCACCAGATAGCGGGTGGGCGAAATACAGACCTGGCCTGCGTTGCGGAACTTGGCGCCGCTGCCGATCTTGATGGCGAGTTCGAGGTCGGCGTCTTCCGCCACGATTACCGGGGCGTGGCCGCCCAGCTCCATCGTCACGCGCTTCATGTGCTTGCCCGCCAGCGCGGCCAGCTGCTTGCCCACGGGCGTGGAGCCGGTGAACGTGACCTTGCGGATGATGGGGTGCGGGATCAGGTAGCTGGAGATTTCAGCCGGGTCGCCATAGACCAGGCCCACGGTGCCTGCGGGCACACCGGCATCGGCAAACGCGCGGATCAGCTCGGCCGGGCTGGCGGGGGTTTCTTCAGGCGCCTTGACCAAGATGGAGCAACCGGCACCCAGCGCGGCGGCCAGCTTGCGCACCACCTGGTTGATGGGGAAGTTCCAGGGCGTGAAGGCCGCCACGGGGCCCACAGGGTCCTTCAGCACCATCTGCGTGGCCTTGAGGTTGCGCGAGGGCACGATGCGGCCGTACACACGCAGCGATTCGTCGGCAAACCATTCGATGATGTCGGCCGACGCCATGGTTTCAACCTTGGCCTCGGCCAGGGGCTTGCCCTGCTCTTGCACCATGATGGCGGCTATTGATTCGGCGCGTTCCCGCATCAGGGCCGCTGCGCGGCGCATGGTCTTGGCGCGCTCGGCGGCAGGCATGTCACGCCAGGCTTCAAAGCCCTTTTGTGCGGCGTCCAGCGCACGGTCCAGATCGACCTTGGTGGCATGGGCCACACGGCCAATTTCTTTGCCCGTGGCGGGGTTGAACACGGCAAGGGTCTTGCCTTCAGCGGCGTCTTGCCACTGGCCTGCGATGAAGAGCTGGGTGTTGGGATAGGTCATGAGCGTTGGTTGGTCAGCCAAGGTGGTGAAAAAATCAAAAAAACGACTATACGCCTGCGATGATGGCTGTGTATTTCAAGGAGATTGCATGCGAGAAGTAGTCCAAAGCCTCGAAGAGTCGCGCATCCGCGAAGTGGCCAACGAAGGCCTGGGGCGCAGCGATGTGCTGAAGTTCTGGTTCGGCGAGAGCGACGAAGTAACGCCCGATTTCATCCGCGACGCGGCCATTGCGTCGCTGCAAAAGGGCGAGACCTTTTATGCCCACAACCTGGGCCTGCCCGAACTGCGCCACGCGATTGCGGGCTACATGCACGGCCTGCACCCGCAGCAGCACACCGATGCGTGGTTCGACCGCATCGCAGTGACGTCCGGCGGTGTGAACGGCCTGATGGTGGCCGTGCAGACCCTGGTGGACGCAGGCGACGAAGTGGTGCTGGTGACGCCCGTGTGGC
This sequence comes from Acidovorax sp. HMWF018, assembly GCF_003061035.1. Taxonomy (NCBI): domain Bacteria; kingdom Pseudomonadati; phylum Pseudomonadota; class Betaproteobacteria; order Burkholderiales; family Comamonadaceae; genus Acidovorax; species Acidovorax sp. HMWF018. The sequence goes on along the minus strand of NZ_QAIM01000079.1, from coordinate 673 downwards.
CCAACCTGGTGGCGCAGCCGCGCATTCTGGGGGCGCAGGTGCGCACCGTGCCACTGGTGGCCGACGTGCACGGCGCATGGCGCCTGGACATGGATGCGCTGCTGGCCGCCATCACACCCGGCACGCGCCTGCTGGTCGTCAACGCCCCCAACAACCCCACGGGCTGGACGCTGACGCGCGAGGAGCAAGCCACCATCCTGGCGCACTGCCGCCGCACGGGCACGTGGATTCTGGCGGACGAGGTGTACGAGCGGCTGTACTACGCGGGCGACACGGCCAATGGCGCGGCCCCCAGCTTTCTGGACGTGGCCGAACCGGAGGACCGGCTGATCGTGACGCACAGCTTTTCCAAGAGCTTTTTGATGACCGGCTGGCGCCTGGGGTGGCTGGTGTTGCCGCCGTCACTCACCCAGGCGGTGGGCAAGCTGATCGAGTTCAACACCTCGTGCGCGCCGGTGTTTGTGCAGCGCGGAGCCACGGTGGCGCTGCAGCGCACGGAGGAGGTGACGCCCGCGCTGGTGAACCATCTACGCAACTGCCGCGACACGCTGGTGCCGCTGCTGGCCGAGGTGCCGGGAGTGTCGGTGGCCACGCCACGTGGGGGCATGTATGCGTTCTTCCACATCGACGGGCATGACGAGTGTTTGCCACTGGCCAAGCGGCTGGTGCGGGA
>NZ_QAIM01000078.1:0-18304 GCF_003061035.1 Acidovorax sp. HMWF018 | reverse complement strand
GCCCACCAGCCGCTGGGCGTGGCGGCACCTGGGCTCGTGGGGGCGGGTTCGGGCAGTGCGGCGGGACTGGACATCAAAAGGGCTCCTGGAGGGCCGCGCTGCGGGGCGGCTGGCGCGGGCCCCGGGCCTGGCGCTACATGCCGCGGCGCTCGCGCGCGCGATAGACCTCGATGGTACCCACACCTGGCGCCTGGTTGCCCCAGCTGTTGCGCACAAACGTGGTCACCGCCGCCACCTCCTCGTCCGACAAGGTCTGCTGAAACGGCGGCATGCCGTGCGGACGCGGGTTGCCTGCGGTGGCGGGCAGGTAGCCGCCCTGCAGCACCACGCGCACCAGGTTGGTGGGGTCGGCCAGCGTGATGGCGCGATTGCCCGCCAGTGCCGGAAACGCGCCCGGCTCGCCCTGCCCCCGGTCGCCGTGGCACTGCGCGCATTGCTGCTCGTACACCTTGCCGCCTCGCGCCATCGCGCTGGCCGGGGGGGCGGCCACGGTGGCAGCCGCCTTGCGATCCTGCTGCGGCAGGCCCTGCAGGTACACGGCCATGGCGCGCGCATCGGCGTCGCTCAGGTACTGCGTGCTGCGAAACACCACCTCGGCCATGGGGCCCAGCACCGAGCCCTGCGGGGCCACGCCGGTCTTGAGCAGTGCCACCACGTCGTCGGTGCGCCACTCCTTCACGCCCGCCTCGTGCGCCGCATTGAGTGCGGGGGCATACCAGTTCTGCACCGGGATCAACCCGCCGGTGAAGGCCTTGGCGTCCGTCGTGGCGCCCAGTGCATTGCGGGGCGTGTGGCAGGCGGTGCAGTGGCCCAGGCCGTTGACCAGATAGGCGCCCCGGTTGTATTCCGCCGTCTGCGTGGGTTCGGCGCTGGGCGCTCCGGGCGCAAAGAACAGCGCACGCCACACGGCCAATGCCGCCTGCGTGTTGTACGGAAAACGCAGCGCATGGGCGCGGTTGGCGTCGGGTGCAGCAGGCACGCTTTGCAGATAGGCAAAGATGGCGTCCGAATCCTCGCGCGTCACCTGCGTGTAGTTGGGGTACGGGAAGGCCGGGTACAGCAGCCGCCCGTCCTTGCTGCGGCCATGGTGCATGGCGCGCCAGAACTCGGCCGAGGTCCAGCTGCCAATGCCTTGCACCCTGTCGGGCGTGAGGTTGGAGCTGTGCACCACGCCAAACGGCGTCTCAATGCCGCGCCCGCCTGCAAACGGCGCGCCACCCTGGGTGGTGTGGCAGGCCATGCAGTTGCCGACGCGGGCCAGATATTCGCCGCGCTGCACCAGCACGGGCGTGGATTGCAGCGTCTCGGCGGTGGGCAGCGGCTCTTCGCCACGCAGGTTCAGGGTGATCAGCACGGCGGCGGCAATGCCGAGCGCCGCCAGCACGGAAGAGAGGGTCCAGAGGATGCGTTTCATCGGTGCATCCCTTCTCAGCGTGCCGCTGCAGCAGCGACGGGAACCTCAGCCACACCGCCGCATCGGGCCCGCATGGCGGCGGGCAGCGTGCGGGCTGGCTTGCCACCCGCCGCCACGGGCTGGGCTGCCAGCCAGGCCGAGACTGCGCTCACGTCATCGGGCGTGAGCTGGCGGGCAATATCGGCCATGCAGTCGGGCACGTGCGCGCGGCGCTGGCCGGTCTTCCAGGCGCCCAGCTGGCTGTTGAGGTAGTCACGCGGCAGGCCCAGCAGGCCGGGGATGGACGGTGCCACGCCCGTCATGGCCGCACCGTGGCAGGCCACACAGGCGGGAATGCGGCGCGCCGCGTCGCCCTGCTGCACCAGCTGGCGGCCCTGCTCCAGCGCGGCGGCGGGCGCTTGTGGTGCGGGCGGCGGTGGGTACGGCAAGTCGAGCGCGGCAAAGTGCTCGGCCATCTCGCGCAGGTAATCGTCCGTCAGGTGCTCGATGAGGTAGCCCATCTGCGGGTAGCTGCGCCGCCCGTCCCGAAAGTTGAGCAGCTGGTTGGTCAGATAACCCGCTGGCTTGCCCGCAATGCGCGGAAAGTAGCCGTCGGGCGTGGCACGGCCTTCCTTGCCGTGGCAGGCGGTGCAGGCCAGCACGCGTGAAGACATGGAAGACGCGGGCACTGTGGCCACAGTGGATGCAGCGGCCACCGGGGTTGCAGGGTTGGCGCTGGCAGGCACCGTCTGGGCCACAGCGCCAGCGCTCAAGGCCAGCGCCAACAGGGCAGTGGCCGCAGGCAGGCTGAGAACGGGGCGCAGCAAGCTGCGCAGGCAATCGGTCATGGGAATCTTCTTGTCCGGGAAAGAAACGGTTGGGTGGCCCACAGCGGCCAAACACGCAAGGCGTGCGCCCACACAGTCCGCCACTCTACGCCCGCCCCCAAAAACAGTACAGATTCAGTTTCGAGTTAAAAATACAGATCAGTTTGCCCTGCATCAACCCGGCCCTGCCCATGAAGCGCTACGAACGCCACGCCGACGCCATTGCCCAGCTCATCCACAGCGGCGCCCTGCGTCCCGGCGACCGCGTGCCCTCGGTGCGCGAGGCCAGCCGCACACGGGGCATCAGCCCGTCCACCGTGTTCGAGGCGTATTACCTGCTGGAGGCCCAGGGCCTGATCCATGCGCGCCCGCGCTCGGGCTACTACGTCAGCGCCCGGCTACCAGGTACGGCCGAGGTTCGACCCGCGGAGCCCCAGCCCTCGCAGCCCGCCGCCACCTCCACCGGCGTGGCCATCAGCGACCTGGTGTTCGAGGTGCTGGGCCTGGCGCGCGACCGCGACCTGGTGCCGCTGGGCTCGGCCTTTCCAGGGCTGGAGCTGTTTCCACTGGAGCGCCTGGCGCGCTGCCTGGGCAGCGGCATGCGCAAGCTCGACCCGTGGACCATCGTGCAAAGCCTGCCGCCCGGCGACGAACGCCTGCGCCAGCAGATTGCCCTGCGCTACGGCGTGCACGGCATGCCGGTGGACGTGGAAGAAATCATCATCACCAACGGCGCCATGGAGGCGCTCAACCTCTGCCTGGAGGCCGTCACCCAGCCCGGCGACGTGGTGGTGGTCGAATCGCCCACCTTCTACGCCGCGTTGCAGGCCCTGGAGCGGCTGAACCTGCAGGCGCTGGAAATCGCCACCCACCCGCGCGATGGCATCGACCTGGCAGCGTTGGCGCAAGCACTGGAGCGGCAAACACCCCACCAGCCCATCAAGGCCTGCTGGCTCATGCCCAGCTTTCAGAACCCGCTGGGCAGCCTGATGCCCGAGGACAAGAAGCGCGAGCTAGTCGCCCTGCTGGCGCGCCACGGTGTCCCGCTGATCGAGGACGACGTGTATGGCGAGCTGCACTTTGGCCCCCAGCGCCCGCCCCCAGCCAAGGCGTTTGATATCGAGGGGCTGGTGATGCACTGCAGCTCATTCAGCAAAAGCCTGGCGCCCGGCTACCGGGTGGGCTGGGTGGCGGCGGGCCGCCAGGCCAAGGCGGTGCAGCGGCTCAAGCTCATGACCACGCTATCGGCTGCCACGCCGTCACAGCAGGCGCTGTCGGAATACCTGGCCCAGGGCGGCTACGACCGGCACCTGCGCCAGCTGCGCCGCAGCCTGGCCGAGCAGCAGGCGCTGGCCCTGGCGGCCGTAGCGCAGCACTTCCCACACGGCACCCGCGTATCGCGGCCTGAGGGTGGGTACTTCTTGTGGGTGGAGCTGCCGCCTGAAGTGAACGCGCTGGAACTGCACCGACTGGCACTGCAGCAGGGCATTAGCCTCGCGCCCGGGCAGATCTTCTCGGCCGACCAGCGGTTTGCGCACTGCGTACGCATCAACTACGGGCATCCAGCGCAGGGGCGGCTGGAACCAGCACTGCGCACCGTGGGCCAACTGGCCGCGGGCTTGGCGACAGCCGTTCCGTAGAGCACAGCAATTACAAAAAGAACTAGCAAAACGATAGCTTGTAAAGCATGCGGATGTGGCGCTTAGGCCCATTTCTATCAGAGCCCTGGCACCTGCAGACGGCGCGCGGCCCTGGCACCAATTAACCGCATTGCCCCCGCCAGCGCGCACCTCGCTAGCCTTGCACCACGCTGACACCCCACCCACCGCGTTGGAAAGGCCCAACCTCGGGTTCTCCCGCAGCAGGCACAGCGCTTGCAGCGGCATACTGGCGCCCGCCCGCACCCTGGGCTACGCACCACAGCGGCCCACGCGCCCCGCCCTCCAACCTCAACGCCCAACACCATGGCCGCACCCCAGCATGTTCCGTTTGTGATGGTGGAAGACGAAGATGACTGGGTGGTTTCGTTCGCCCTGGGCCCACAAGGTGCCGACCGCCTCACACTGGTGCGCACCCCCCACCTCGAATTCATGCTGCGGCCCGAGCAGCGCGGCGTATCAGTGGGCGCCGAGGCAGGCCAGCGCCCCGCCTTGCTCGTGGCGGTGCAATGGGGCCACAAATGTGTGGATGTGGTATCCACCGCCAAGCGCTACAGCCTGGACATCAGCAAGGTGGACAACGCTACCCGCGACGCGGCGCTGAGCCTGCTGGGCAAGATGAATTTTGACCAGCGGTTTCAGCTGGCAGAAGCTTGAGGACCGAGGGTTTAATCGTTCAAAGCGACGACACGCCAAGTACCCCTGCCTCACGCTACCGCCACCGCGCCAAGCGTTCGCGGCTCGCGCACGGAAATCAGCGCATCATCTGAAAAAGCGCCGTGGTGATGGCCACCTGCGATTCATCCAGCGAAGTCACTGTGGTGGACCCAAATGCCATCCGGTCATCAATGGGCCAGGCTTGGCCATTGAGTTCAGCGATGGAATTGGCGAAGGAGATATCGCGCCAGCGCCCAAAACGCGCATCACTGCGTCCGTCGATCTGCTGGTCCAACGCAGCCGCCAAGGAAAACGTCACACCACGGACCACCATGATGTTGCGCTTGCGAGATACAAACACTCCCCCGGTGGCGCCAGGCTCAGCCCAGTCACGGCTTTGAAAACACACCCGCACTTCCTGCGGGTTCCCATTGCTGTCCAGATACACATAGCGGTCCTGCTGGCCCTCGGCACGGCCCGTGGGCAGGCGGATACCGGCGGCCAGAAATGCATTGATCATGTCCGCACCACACAGCTCTGTACCGGGCGTGGCAGCGTTTCCATTGACCTGCCCTGTGGGCGCGGTCGGGTTGTCACCGGGTGGGTAACCCACACCGTTGAAGAAGCCTTCATACGCGAGTTGCCAGCCCTGGATGAAGTCGGTGGACAGCCGCTGATTGGCGGCAGAACGCTGCAAATCACGACCAACAGCAACGGCACCCAGCAACAAGCCGATCACGATCAGAACGACGCTCAGCTCGAGAAGCGAAAAACCACGTTGTCGACGCGAGGCAGCGCCGTGAGGGTGAATGTGAAATGGGGTCATGGTGCGTCACTCAGTAAACGTCGGTCATCAAATTCATCAGTGGCCAATGGCGTCAGCCCGCAACGCGTTGGTATTAATGTCTCGTGACAATTCGGTCATTGCCGTCGTGCGTGTCGCGAAGCCATCAAAAACATCCTCAGCTTCTGCAAGAGAAAGCGCAGCATCCACCACAGCGGCCGCAGCCGCAATATCGCTGGCCACAGCCAATCCGATGCCCACAGCCGCCAGTGCTATCTGAAACGCACGAGCGCCCACAGACATGGTGGTATCTGCCACGGCGGACACCATCTCCTTCGCGGCATCTAGCGACCCAGCAGCTGCAGAAAGCGCTCCTGCCGCCGCCGCGGCAACATCAGCACGAGCCAGCACCACAGCGATGTAGAGTTGATCACGGTAGTCGTACATGGCACGCTCCATCACAAAAGCTCCCGTGGCTACGTTGAAATGAGCGTGTGAAATGGCGGACAACGCTGCCCCACATTGCAGCTCTGCAAACAGCTCGGTGTGACTCGCGGCCAGCACGATGTCATCGTACTGTTCGGTTACAGCCTGACTGGGCGAAGCGAAAGTGGGGTCAGCGTTGGATGCAGTGGCATTGGCGCCGTCAAACGCCTGGCCATTGCCTTGGGCATCCAACAGACCTGGCGCGGCGATCACGAAGGCGGCGGTGCGCCGGGTTGCTCCGACCTGAGTGGCCAACCGGCCAGCAGGAGCCACCAAAGCATCGCTGGCGGTGTTCAGCGCCAGGCAAATGTCAATGAGATTGACCGCATTGACTACACCCAATGGACAGGCCGGGTCACCGGCAGCATCGCAGGCTGGGTTCAGTGGTGCCGCATCGTTGCCAGACTGGGTAACTCCCAACACGCTGTTCAAGCTGGACAGCACTTCCGGAATGGGAGGCGCGTTTGGGTTGGGGGCCGCTGTGTGGTTCTGGGGTTTGGGAGATGGGGTGCGTACACGCAGCGGGTTCATGCGGTCGCGAGCCACCGCAAGGTCCCGGTCCGAAGGAGCGGCAACCATCGTGGCACCTGAAGGCTCACGGTATACGCCGTACCGCAAACGTCCTGCCTCAGGGCGCGGAAGGTTCAACGTACGCCAAGGGAGATAGCCCACCTGGCGAATCACGGCACCATCCGTGCAGGACTCCACGCCGTTAGCATCCGCAGCCGGGCATGGCAACCTGAAATGAGAATGCAGATAACCCAGCAGTGCCTGGCGCGACTGCTGTTGCGCGTCCATTTGCACGGCCGCCACGCGATGCCGCTCTGACAACTGCCAGAAGATGACTGCACCAGGCAATATCAGCCCCAGAGCCAACAACACCAGCGACAGCTCGACCAGAGTGAAACCCTCCATACGGTGTCTCATGGGTTAAGCCCTTTCTCATCCAGCCGGTTCGCCGCCGTCAGCGCTTGGGTAAAAGTTTCAAACACCTCGATCACATACGCCCGCGACGCGAGTTCCTTGTCTTTAGAGTCTTGCAGTGCCTTCTGGGCTTCAATGAGATCGTCCGCCGCAAAACCCACCTCTACAGCTGCGGTGACCACATTGGCCGCAGACAGAACTAGACCAAAAATCGTGATCCCCTCGGTGTTGGCGGCTGAAGCGACGGCCAGTGCCGCGCTGCCGGCGGCCAGAGCAGCGTTCATGGCCGCCATGATGACGCCCGTTTCTGCGGCCTCCAGGGCTGACTGTGCCTGCTCAATGTCGAAGACCCGCAAAGACCAGTATTCCTGCACCACTCGCACGTTGTCATAAGCGGTGTAGGCCCCCTGCGCGGCAGCCTGCATAGCACCCAGACGCGGCACGCACCCAATGCGGGACGCAAGGTCGCCCGCGCCAACAGCCACGGACAGATCATCGAAATTGCTGTCCTGCGCGCGTCCGGGCATATCGAATCTGAACCCCGCTGCACCTCCCGGCACATTGCTGCCCTCAAACACGCCATTCACCCCCGGGTGCGCGATCACAAACGCGACCGGAATACTTGCGGTGAGATTGCCCGCAGTGAGGACACCCGCCGCCGTGGGATTGGCCGCAAGACGGCGCACCACACGGCACCAATCAAGGCCATTGATAACGGCGCGCCTGCCATTTGCTGCCGTGATGGCGCCCGTCAACGCGGCTGCAGCAGCGTTGACGCCCGCATCGGTTGACAAAGCCAGCACCGGAATAGCGGGGGTGTAATTGATGTTGAGATCAGGGAAAGCGGAGGCCGTCGGCGCACTGGCGAGATCCAGCGAAGCACCGCGATTGACGCCATAGTGCAACTGGCCCATGCGACTGGGTAACCCCAGAGTGCGCCACGGCAGCAAGACCGCAGCAGCGCTGGTGTTGCCACAGTCTTCTGTGCCATTGGTGCCGGATGCGGCGCAGGGCAGCCGATGATTGGCGAGCACAAAGCCTTCCACCGCTGCTTGGGCTTCAGTCAGCTGCCCCATGATGGCAGTGCGATCCATAGGAGCACGCGTGTCGGCCACCCATCGCCAAGTGATGATGCCAATCACCCCGACGATTGCCATGGCAACGCCCAGCTCCACCAGTGACAACCCTGTCTGGCGCAGGCGCGAAGGTAATTGCGCGTCCGCTCTCATGAACATCATCGCGTCCCTCCCTTGCGATCTACATCCGCCAAGATGGACTCGGCTTGCTCGGGTGTCATGGGCACTACGGCTGAGCCCGTGGCGTTGCAGGGCGGCGGGTTATTGACACGGTTTTGCGCCTCCAGCAACCGGGCATCGGCCGTGGCCTTGCGATCTTGCGCTGCCGCCAGACGTTGATTCAAAGCATCCAGCTCTTTTTGCAGCTTGACGGGTTTAAGGTACTTGGCGTCGGTGCTCGGGCTGGTCATCGCGCCCAGTCCAAAAAGGTCGACCAGCGCGGAGCCCAGTTGGCCCACGCTGTTGATATTGACGTCGCCAGCCTGACAGGCGGTCGTGCATCCATAGGCAACCACGGCCCCGCTGCTGTTGTAGATGTTGTAGCGGGCCGTGCCGTTGACAAAGTTTGAAATGGCACTTTGGTAGCTCGTCTGCGCCGTGGAATAGGCAGCGCTGGCAGCCGTTTGCGCAGCAACGGCGTTGTCCAGTGCCGTCTGTGCGCTGGCCAGTTCAGCCACAGCTTTGTCTCGCACGGCCGTCAGGCCGGCTACATCACCAGCCAATTTGCGCTCCGCATCCTTGCCGTCACGCTCATTCTGAAGGTCTGTCTTGTTGGGCGGATTGGTGGCAATGAGCAAGTCCAGTGCAGCAATCTCGCTATTCAATCGGGCGAGAGTGCCCGGTATGTCTGCCAGCATTGCGTTGTACTTGGCGACCTCGGCCGCCCAGCGATCACGCAGCTGCGTAGCCTGCGTGACCTTGGAATCGGCGGCAGCGCTGGCGTACGATGTACTGCCCCAGGTACCGGCAGCAGCCAGCAAGGTGTTGAGCAATCCGTCGATCTGCGAACTGGCTTGGCCATTTCGAATCAGGCTGGTCAGACTGGTGACGGCGGCAGTTCGCTGCGCGATGGCGGTATTGAGTTCTGCCGTCTTGTTGTTGACAGCCGTAGTCGCGGCGGCCAGTTCGGCATGGGCATCCGTCACCTCCTGCTGCGCGATGGACAGCATGAGGTTGTTCACCGCCGGATCCATGGGAGGGCATATATCGTTAGCCGTGGCACTACTATCGGCCAGCGTCAAAGCTGTACCGGCAATGCCAGCCGCCACTGCATTGGCAACCACGGCAAGACCGTTGGCGATGATGACGCCCCCCGCCAGCCCAATCGCTACCGTGTGCTGGGGTGCGGCCGCACAGGCATTGACCGCCAACCCCAGCGACGCCGCACAGATGGCCCACTCTGCGGCGGCGTTGCCAGCATCAGAAGCCCCCTCTGCCACGGCCAGGGCAATCTCCAGAGACGTCATGATGGCCGCCAAAGTGCTGAAGGCAACCGAACGACGGGCAGACGAGATGTTGTCGGCACGCATCTCAGCCACGTCTCCGGCCACATCATGGGCCAGAGCTACTGTGTTGATGGAATCGATCAAAGGGCGGCAATGAAAAGCCGACAGCAGGCTGTCGTAAGACCGCTCCAGCACGATGTCGTTGTACCCCGCCAGGAGCGAACGCCGGTTCGGGTCTTCCATGCGGTTGACATTGGCTGCGGCATTGGAATTGGCGCCGTCAAATAGATCACCGTCACCATCCGCATCGTTGTTTCCCGGATGGGCCAGCGCATAGGCGATGGCGCGCGGGGTCGGCGCATTGACTTGAGCCATGGTGGGTAACATCGTCGCCCTGCGGCCGGTGTCAAGCCTTTGGCACAGGTCGGTCAACGTGAGGATGTCCGCTGGGTAAGGAGCTCCGCGCATGGCGAAAAAGCCGTCGGCTCCGTCGCTGTACTCGAGAGGAGTCCACGTATCCGTCAGCATCGTGAGGTCGTTGGCACCACCTTGGCGCTGAACGAGGTAGCGCAACTGCCCCACGTCCACTCCGGGGTCAACGCCTGCCATGCGAAGGGTCGCCGTTGGCAGCCATCCCTTTTGGGTAGCCGGTGCACCGCAATCCTGCAAACCGTCTCGATCAACGTCTGGACACGGCAAGCTGCGGGCTACAGTGGCATAGGCAATCAACGCCTGATCAGCCTGTGCCAGGGCCTGACGTTCCTGGCGGGACGAATCCAACGCGGAACGTTCGCGCCATTGAAGGTAGCCCATCGTGGCAAGACCAGACATTACTGCGATGAGCAGCATCACTTGCAGCAGGCCAAATCCGCCTGCGCGGCGTGCAGCGCTTCGGAGCGGCAAGGAGAGACAGGTCGTAGACATCGGCAGCATGAAAGTGAAGGAGGGGATTGCCGTCAAGGCAGGCTCTTGCGCAACCACCCTGCCAACTGCGCAGGTGACTCCGCGATCACCACGTCATCCGACGCAAACCGCAGCGGCGCTGAAGGGCTCGCTGCGCACAAACTGGTGAGAGTGTGAGGGGCATCCAGGCGGTTCCCGTCGCCGTCTTTGTCTTGAAGTGGCACCACCACCCAGTACGCTGCAACCATTACACGATTGGCAGCGCAATCAATGGCTCCCGCCGCACCGCCGTCACCTGTGAGATACGTGCGCGCTGACGACACTGGCTTAGTAGACGCATTGTTCAAAGCAACGATCAAGTCGGTGATGTCCCGATGCGTAGGCGCACCCAGCGAATCACCCGTTCGCTCCAACTCCACAGCCAGATCTGCGTCTTGCGCAGGCACGGCGAGGTTCGCTTCTCGGAAAACCGAATAGCGGGCACGCAGTCGATCCGTGGGCAATTCCAGACCGACGCTCACATAAGGGAACCAACCCAGCTGGACCCCTGATGCACACACTCCACTGCTCAGCGCCTCATATCCGTCAGGCGTGCTCGCAGGACATGGAAGCCGCCCATTGCGCAGTGCAAATGCCCGCAGAATCGACTGCAATTGCTCTGCCTCGGCTCGGCCACGTTCGATTTCCTGTTGTTCGGATACCGTCACGTACCCACTGAAAGCCGCCCAAGTCATTAGCCCCGCTACCACGAGCGCGATCGCCCCTTCGACCAGGGAAAATCCCCTCTGCGTGGCACGCTTGTGCAATGCGCCAGAGTAAGAACCACTGGAACTCATGGAGCTTTTACCTCAGGCGTGGGCTTGGGCATGAAGGCCTGCATGGCCTTTGCTTCCGCAGCCACGCGCTCGCCTATTGCACGCATTTCGGCGAGGATGGCTTCCTGTCGCGCTGCATCCTTGGGGGCCTTGCTTTTGGTGAGGACTTGCAGTTCTGCGTTGAGTTGCTGCAGTTTTGCGTTCTGGTCCAGCATCGTCCGCAGCGACTGGAAATAACGCGGATCGAAGCTGGGGCCGGACAAGGCCTCCAATTCATCCACCAACGCCCGCATTTTCTGCGGCGATGCCTGCGCCCCTTGAGCACTCAGCGCCCTGAATTCCGCGCGCACTTCCGCCAGGCGGCGGCGGCGGTCCTGCCTTGCCAAGTCTGCCTGTGGAATGCTCTGTGCTGTGCCCGGAGCCATGGAAGCCGCTGGGGCTGACGGCACGATCCGGGGGCTCGTCGTGCGAGGTGGTATTCCACCGACAACTGGCTCGGGATGCTTATCAGTTATCCATACACCGACGGCGATCGCGACCAACAGCAGCAGTCCTAGACTCGCACCTACCAAAACGGGCTTACGCATTCAGTCTCCTGCCCAGCAGAACGGGCAGGCCTCACCAGCATGAAAACTCTCAAACAAACCTATGCCAGAAACAGGGGTTGGAATGTCTGCGCGAAGTGACAACAAAGAACGTGACATCAGCCGCCTCCCATACTTTGAGTGACCGACTGCCGCACCAGGTCGTACACAGGCAACAACAGCGCAACGATCAGGAAAAGAAACAAGCCCCCTGCAACCAGGATGATCAGAGGCTTGAGGATTTCCGCGAGCGACTTGACCAACACCTCGAGGCGCTTGCGATAGTCCGCTGCAAGGTGAGAGAGCTGCTGATCCAGGCTACCGGACTCTTCCCCCACTGAAATCATGCGCACTGCCATGGCGGGAAAACCGCCTACGCGCCGCATCGATGAGGACACGGACTCCCCGCGCGAAACCGATTCCGCCACATGGATGAGACGGGTGCGGTAGTAGCGGTTCTTGGTGGCCCGCCCCAGAACGCGCAGGCTGGACACCATGTCTACCCCCGCACGTACGAGGATCGAGAGATGCTCGGTGATATGTGCCATGCCGGAAGACACCAGCAACGTACGAGCAATAGGCAAACGGTGCATGAAGGTATAGGTTGCAAGCTGGAATCGCTCGGACCGTCTGAAGGCAATGACGCCGATCGACACCACGATGACCGTGACCAGCAGCACCCAGGGCAGATGGGTGGACAGCAAGTTCGCAAAGGCCACCAGCCCTTCTGTGATGGGTGGCAGTTTCGCCTGCAGCTGCTTGAACAGGCGCGCCATGTTGGGCACAACGTAGTAGATCCAGAAGATGGCGACGCCAATGATGGAGGCGAACACAAACGCCGGATAGATCAGAGCAGTCTTGATATCGCGCCGGATATTGATCATGCGCTCCACGTGCTCGGCGGCTTCGCCCAGCATGCGGTCCAGAGTACCGGTCTGGTCCCCGATGGAGATCAGGTTGCGCACGGTCTCGGGGAACACATTGGGGTGCCGATTGAAAGCTTCGGTCATGCCCACACCCGCGTTCAGGTCGTCCAGCATGTTGCGTGCAACGGACGCCATGGCAGGGTTGCCAACACTGTGGCTTTCTTCCACCAGGGTGGTCAGTGCATCGAGGGCGGGAACGCCTGCGCGCATCATGAGGCCCAGGTCGCGAAGGAAGCCCGCAAGGTCTTCGCCGCGCACTTGCTTTCGGAACAGATGCAACAGCGCATCGGCCACCACTGCAAGCCAGGCCGGAAAACGCCAGAGGCTGATCACCGTGCCGTCAGTGTCGGCCTCCAGCCGCATGCGAGCCGATAAGTCGCGCTTGACTGCCAGGCGCAACAGGCCTGAGCGCACCCCGCCATGGGGCAGCAGTACGCGGTAGTAATAAGTGTTGAGATTGGCCATGCAATGCTTCCGCCAAAGCGGCTCAGTCCTCGCCCACGGTGCGGAGGATTTCCTCCATCGTGGTCTCACCTGCTAACACGCGGTGTCGCGCCAACGTCAAGATGGGGCGCATGCCTGCTGCCAGTGCGCGTTGCCGCATTTCGGCCCGCGTGGCATCAGAGGCGATGGCGTCCGCCAGATCACGGTTGACCACTAGCATTTCGTACACCGGCAGGCGGCCCAGATACCCTGTGTCGCGGCAGTGATGGCAGCCGGCACCATGGAACACCTGCAGCATTTCGCCCGCAGCGCCCTGCCCCAGCCAGCGGCGCTCATCGTCAGTCGCAAGACGTGGCTTGGCGCAGTGTGGACAAATGCGGCGTACAAGGCGCTGGTTGATCACTGCCACCAGGTTTTCGGCAATCGTTTCTGTGTCCACGCCCAGCAGCTTGAGGCGAGGCATCACCCCAAAAATGCTGCCCACGTGCAAGGTAGACAACACCAGGTGCCCGGTAGAGGATGCGTCGAGCGCTGCGCGTGCAGTCTCGGAGTCCCGGATTTCACCCACCAGGATGATGTCGGGGTCATGCCGCAGAAAGTGCCGCATGGCGTTGGCAAACTCGTAGCCCGCACGGCGGTTGACTTCGGTCTGGCAGGCGACCGGGACACGGTATTCCACCGGGTCCTCCACGGTCAACACATTACGCTCGATCAAGGGCTGCATGCGCAGCGCGGCGTGCAACGTCGTGCTCTTGCCTGAGCCGGTAGGGCCCGTGATCAGGATGAGGCCGTGCGGACGCGAGAACGCCTTGGCCATGACGGCGACATCCTCCTCCAGAAAACCGAGGTCTGCCAGCTTGTCCAGGTTGCTGCGTTCGGGCAAAAGGCGCAGCACCATGCGCTCGCCAAATTCAGAGATCAAGGTGGAGACACGGATGGTGAAGTTGTGCTCCATCACCTGTGCCGTAAAGCTACCGTCCTGGGGCAAGCGCTGTTCGCTGGCATCCATGTCGGCCTGCAGCTTGACGTAGACCACCAGGCGGTCCAGGGCCGGCGAGAGCGCGAACACCGGACGCAAAACACCGTCTACGCGCAGCAGCACAGAACGGCTACGCGCGGTGGGCGCCAGATGGATATCCGTCGCCCGTTCGCGCACCGCTAGGTGGAGCATGTGTTCCAGCAAACGGGCGGGGCTGTAAGCACGATCCACGTCAGCTTCGAGCTTGCGGACCTCGCTCTCGATCAGGCGTGCCGGCGGGTGCTCTGCGAAGTAATAGTGCTGCTGGATGGCCTGAGCAACACTATCGAATTCACCTTGGAAAAAATGGCATCCCTTGCCCAGCTTGCGCTGCACAAGTTCGGTCACCGTATCAGGCTGTGCGTCGCCAAGCACTACCTCGATCAGGCCTTCGTCGTTTTCCCGCACAGGCAGGAAGCCATAAGTCAGGCACAACGATCGGTTAAAAATGCCGGCTACGGCCGTATCGGGCTCCGGCATTTCATCGGCGTTGACAAAGCGAAGTCCGCGCTGGCCAGCAAGCTGGCGTGCGACCTCGTTGGCACTTGCGAAGCCCAGCTCCACCAGAAGGTTGCCCATAGGCACCTTCTCGATCTTCTGTTTTTGCAACACATAGTCGATGGCGACTGCAGACACAAGGCCGGCATTGACCAATGCAGCGCCCAGGGAAGGACTCTTGTCACGCAGCACCGCCAGGCGATCCTCGGCCGTAGGGCCTACGGGCTGCAACTGGCCCGAGGCCTCTAGCAATGATTCAGCGGGGGGATGCATCCTGATGCTCCAGAAGTAAGAAGGTCAGTTCGTCGGGCTTGCCAGTCGGCGGCAGACCCTGCTGCAGTTGAAAGCGGGCGAACGCCTCTCCAGTCTTCAAACCAAAAAAACCGTCGTCAGGCTCACGCTTGTCCAGAAGGCCCATGCCCTTGAGCTTGCCCTGTACCTTGCGCGTGACCTGCTCGGCGGCCTCGATGTTGCGCGTGTTGTTGCGACTCAGCCATGCGACCCAGGACTCCTTGTCCACACTGAAGCGGCACAGGCGAGTCGACGGTTTCAGGCTGTCGGCCATGCCATCGGGCAGGCGGTAAACATGCACCACCTCGTCAGCAGCAGCGGCCGCCTTGAGCTGGTTTTCACAGGCTTGGCGAGCAGGTACCGCAGCCGCAGGCTGCGCCTTGGGTGTCGGTGCAGTCGCCACGAAGGCGGTCGCAGAGCTGCCATTGGGCGATAAGGCTGAGGCCTCGCCCGACACCGTTGGCCGAACTACCTCGGGGGCGGGAGCTGCCACCACGGGGGCTGCTGGCGATACATGCTCGCTGGGTTGGGTAGCCAACCCCCAGCTGGCCAACGCGACTGTTGCTGTCGTGCCCGCCAGCAGGCCGGCGAGCACCCAGCCCTTGCGACCGCGATGGCCACCAGTCACCTTGGCGAACACTGCGGCTTCATCCCCCAATGCAGGCAGATCCGCCACCGCACGCTGAACCAGGGACTCGGTCACCACAGATGCTCTGGTACTCGCCAAACCATACAGACAACGGTCCAGCACCAGATGGATGCGCCGCAGGTTTCCCTGCGTGGCCCGGTGCAAAATGTCCGCAGCTGCAGGTTCGATGGAGAGACGCCCCTCTGCGCCCGCAGCGTTCACACGAAAATCGAAGTAACGGGTGACTTCATCCTTTTGCAGACCCGACAGCCGAGCGTGTTTGATGATGCGACTCTTGAGCTGACGCAACTCCGGCGTCGCCAGGGTTTCCTCCAGCTCGGGCTGTCCGACCAGCAGGATCTGCAACAGCTTTTCCTGGCCGGTTTCCAGATTGCACAACAAGCGCACCAGCTCGAGCGATTCCACACTGAGGTTCTGCGCATCATCGATCACCAGCAAGCTGATCTCGCCTGCCTGATGCCCCGCGATCAGGAACTCGGTCAGTCGCGCCAGTCCCTGCTCGACGGAGTCCGAGGGTGGCAAACCGAAGTCCGACTGTATGGCGGACAACAGAGCGCTGTCTTGCAAAAAAGTGTTCAGGATCAGCGCTGAGTGGCAGTTCTTGCCACTGAGGGTGTCCAGCAGGCGTCGCACCAAAGTGCTCTTGCCCAGCCCGACTTCTCCTGTCAGAAGAACAAAGCCCTTGCGCGCCTCGATGCAGTGCACGATCTCCGCGAAATCCTCCTCCAGCCGAGGCGTGAAGAAGTACGAACCCGCATCCGGCGTCGGCGGAAACGGGTTGCGTGACAACCCCAGCGTGGCATAGATGGAATTGGCCGTCATTGGCGTGCAGCAGGGGTGAACTGGGCCAATGCGGCCCGCAACGCAGCCGAATCTGGTTGCAGTCGCGATGCGGCATCAAGGGTTGCGCGGGCTTCTTCAGTCTTTTGCTGGCGCGACTGGATGCTGGCCAGGTTGATGGCAGCTTCTTCATCGCCTGGCAGCCGCTCAAGGATGGCGCGATAACCGTCTGCAGCAGCAGCATCGCGGCCGGCGCGCAGGTCAAACCAGGCTTGCGCGCGCAACAGTCCCAAAGACCCTGCCGGCAGACGCTCCTTCAACGCAGCCAATTCACGTTCAGCATCGGCCGTACGCGACTCTTTCATGGCGGCGACGAAACGGGCAAAGCGCAGCTCCACCGGAGTGTCATCCACGGCCGGGGCCGTCGCCACTGCGGGCGCAGCCGCCGTATTGGAGCGGTTGGCACCATGCGCCTGTCGCATCGCACTGCTGCGGGTCACCGCGGCGGGTGCGGGCGTAGCGACATCACTGCGTGGGCTGGTTGCCACGACCACCTTGGGCGCAGCAGCCTCCATGGCAACTGCCGGAGCGGGAGTCGCTGACTGCACGGGCGCAGCTGCGGGAGCCGCCACAGCGACTGCGGGAACTGGCACGGCAACAGGCGCAGGAACTACCGGTGCAGGAGCAGCAGCCATGGCAGAGTTGGCGGCCGCAGCAGGGTCAGCAGCGGATACCGTCACTGGCGTTGGCAATGCCGCAGCAGGCGCAGCCGTTTCAGCGACTGGCGAAGCGACCGCCACCGGGGCTGGCGTTGCAGCGGGGGCCGGACTTGGCGCAGCAGCCATCGGCGGCGGCAGTGCCGTGGGCTTCATCTGGGTCTGCCAGACAAACCACCCCAGAATCCCCGCCCCCAATACGACGGCGAAAGCCAGCATGGCATCCAGCCATGCAGGACGGCCACGCACCGCCGCCTTGGAAGCCCTTGCCATGGCAGGCTTGGAATCTTGAGGCGCATCCATGGATTTCAGCGCGTCGTGGATGAGGCTCATAGCACACGCACCCGCAAGACGATCACCAGCTCACGACTTCCGTGCACTTTGTTCTCATTGCCGAACAGCTTGCCCAGCAAAGGCACGTCAGACACCCCAGGTGCTCCACGGTCGTTATTGGAGCTGCGCTGGTCGATCAACCCCCCGACCACCACCACGTCGCCATCGCCCACGTTCAAGGTCGTGGTCAGCCCCTTGTAGCTCACCTTGGGCAGAGAGACGAGGTTGTCTCCCCCCACAGCCACCAGTTGCAGGCTGGCAGGGTCGACATCGCTCTGCATGGGATTCAGCAACAGCTCGATGCGGCCATCGTCACGGACCATGGGCAGCACCCCCACCATGACACCGGAGAACACGGTGTCAGTCTGTACGCTGGAAGATGTAGTGGACGCACCGCCACCAGGAACGGTTTGCGTGGATGCGGACTGCGACACGTAGCGCGAGCTAGTGCCAACGGACAGCAATGCAGGCGTGCCGTTGCGCACTTGCACGTTGGGATTGGACAGTACCTTCAGATTTCCGTAGGAGCGCAGTGCATTGATCACAATGCCATAGTTGCTGCCTTGGTAAGACATGCCCAGTGCAGGCCCAGCCACGCTACCGATCAGCGCTGCGGGGATGGAAATGGCCCGCGAAGGGTAGCCCGTGCCGGCATTCGGCAACGTACCCGAGCTGCCACCCAGCTGCATGGGCGACGAACCAAAGCCTGCCGCCAGACGGCTGCGCAAGGACGTCCAGTCCACACCAAACTCGAAGTTGTCAGACAGCTGCACATCGATCAGCTGCGCCTCGACATACACCTGCTTGCCCAGCACCTTGTGCACCTGGGCCAACATCTTCTCGACGGCGCGCATCTTGGAGGGACGGGCTTTTACGTACAGCGTGCCAGTCATCTTGTTCAATGTGAAGCCGCTGTCTTCATTCATCGTGGCCAAGGGCGCTTGCGGCAACTGGGCGGGACGTGTTGGGTTGGCCCCACTCCCAATCCAAGGCGACGAGGACGAGCCCGGCGTCGTCATGGTCAGGTTCTGCTGCTGCATTTGCTGCTGCTGGGCCAGGCGGTCTTGGTGCGAGTCACCCAATACCGACTTGAGGGC
>NZ_QAIM01000005.1:0-8104 GCF_003061035.1 Acidovorax sp. HMWF018 | reverse complement strand
GGCAGGCGCTTGATTCAACTCTGCCCTCGACGATGGGCGACATGCCATGCCAGAGACACCGCGCAAGGGCCGCCCCGCCGCGCTGGTGTCGTCCCCCTTCCCGGCGAAGCCGAGAGAAGGGGGAAGCGGCGTAAGCCGCTCAGGGGGATGTACCGAATTCAGGCGGCGCTGAGCCAATACCCGGCATTGAAAGGGCTGCTCATGCGCAGCGCCATGGGCGACACGTCCACAAGCTTGTCGGTGGGCATCTTTTCAGCGGGTTCACCGTTGATCTCGATACCTTCCACGGCCTGGGTGTCGCTAGCCTCGTTCGCCCGTTCTGCTTGGCTGGTGGATGCAGAACGGGCTACAGAAAAGAATAGAAACACCGGAAGGGGATCTTGCGATCACCCCAGTAGTCGGCTGCATCACGGAAGATGTCGAGCAGCTGCTCGCGCGCTTCCTTGTCGAACTTGCCCGTGGCAGGAATCTGCTCCAGCACCACAATGAAACCAGGCTGCGGGCCTGATTTGTGCAAGGGGTCTGTCATGCAGTCGTACAACGCATCGAAGTTCTTGCCGAAGTGCGACGGGAACGTGAATTGGGCGGCAATCAGGTCCAGCACATCCTGCTTGGACTGCGCGTGGGCCAGATTGGCGTACAAGAAATGGTGACCCATGGAGGTGGCTGCATCCTGCAGGTCCTGCACGCGGAAGGCGCGAATGGACTGCACGATGTTGGTGCGCACGCCACGCAGTGGCGTTTCCAGGTCTTTACGAAGTGGCGTCTGCATCTCCGCTACTCTTTCTTTATAAAGTCCACAAACTTCTGGCATCTCACAGGCTGCAGGATGCGGCCTGTGAATGGGGAATTCAATGGGGCGCGGCGTACGCTTTCAGGGATGGGCTGGCGTACGACGCATTGGGGTTACTCGACGATCTCGCGAAAACTGGCGTAGTGGTCGCTGGTGTAGTAGCAGGCATCCGGCATCCGGGGCTTGCCGCCACACACGATGCGCCGGGCTCCCCGGTCGCGCGATCCTGGTGTTCTGACGGTGTATTCACGGTAGTAGCCCCGCTTTTGGGCGGGCAACAGCCGCTCGCGATTGCCAAAAACCGATCCGTCCTTGTCGTACGGAAAGGGCCCGCCCTCACGGATCAGCGCATACGTTGTCCGCCCTTGGGGCGGCAACTCGGCCAGTGCGATGGGGGTGATGGACCCGTCGGTGGACGGGGATTTCCGGGCATGTCCCGCGACCGGAGACAGCACGAAAGCAACACCCAAAACACACAATAACCCTGCCTTGCGCGCCCGGGTGGCTACAGCCTTCAGCATCAACGAACCTTTCAGAAACTACGGGTTAACCCGAAATTTCGACCCGCTAGTGTCGCTCAACGGTCCCCAAAAAGCAAGCGTCTGCACAAAGATTGGGCAGACGCTGAAGGGCTTTGCAAGGGTTTTAAGTTAGCGCTTGCTATTCTTTTAAGGCTTACCGCAGGGCGTTGGCATCGGCCACGGTGAGGGCTGTCATGTTCACAATACGACGCACGGTAGCACTGGGTGTCAGGATATGAACCGGCTTGGCTGCGCCCAGCAGCACAGGGCCGATGGCAATGCCGCCACCTGCTGCGGTCTTGAGCAGGTTGTAGGCAATGTTGGCGGCGTCGATGTTGGGGAACACCAGCAAGTTGGCGTCGCCAGTCAGCTCGCTGCTGGGCATGAGCGCCGAGCGGGCCTTCCCGTCCAGCGCCACGTCGCCATGCATTTCACCGTCCACTTCCAGCCAGGGGGCCTGCTGGCGCAGCAGTTCCAGCGTCCGGCGCATTTTTACGGCGCTGGGGCTGTTGCTGGTGCCGAAGTTGGAGTGCGACAGCAGCGCCGCCTTGGGCTTGATGCCAAAGCGCATCATTTCCTCGGCGGCCAGGGCGGTGATCTCTGCCAGCTCCTGTGGCGTGGGGTCGTAGTTGACGTGCGTGTCCACCAGGAACACCTGGCGGCCTGGCAGCATCAGGCCGTTCATGCAGGCGTACACCGGCACATCCTGCTCGGTGCTGTCGGCGCCGCCTGCATGCTTGCCGATGACCTGGTCGATGTACATCAGGTGGTTGGCGGTGGTGCCCCAAGTACCGCAGATCAGGCCGTCCACTTCGCCCTTGTGCAGCATCATCGAACCGATGAGCGTGAGGCGGCGGCGCATCTCGATCTTGGCAACCTGCTGGGTGATGCCCTTGCGCTCGGTCATGCGGTGGTAGGTCTGCCAGAAGTCGCGGTAGCGGTGGTCGAAGTCGGTGTTGACCACGTCGTAGTCCACGCCTTCCTTCAGGCGCAGGCCAAACTTTTCGATGCGCTGGGCGATGATGGCGGGGCGGCCGATCAGCGTGGGGCGCGCCACCTTTTCGTCCACCACGATCTGCGCAGCACGCAGCACGCGTTCTTCTTCGCCCTCGGCATAGGCCACCCGCTTCTTGGCGGCATTGCGGGCCGCGTCGAAGATGGGCTTCATCGTCGTGCCCGAGGCATACACAAAGGTCTGCAGCCGGTCGCGGTACGCGTCCATGTCAGCGATGGGGCGCTGTGCCACGCCGCTGTCCATGGCGGCCTGGGCCACGGCGGGCGCAATCTTCATCATCAGGCGCGGGTCGAACGGCTTGGGAATCAGGTACTCGGGCCCGAAGGTCAGCTTCTCGCCCACGTAGGCGGCGGCCACCACCTCGCTTTGTTCGGCCTGTGCCAGCTCGGCAATCGCGTGCACCGCGGCAATCTCCATCTCATCGGTGATGGTGGTGGCACCGCAGTCCAGTGCCCCACGGAAGATGTACGGAAAGCACAAGACGTTGTTCACCTGGTTCGGATAGTCCGACCGGCCCGTGGCCATGATGATGTCGTTGCGCACGCTGTGCGCCAGCTCGGGCGTGATCTCGGGGTTGGGGTTCGCCAGCGCGAAGATCACCGGGCGCTCGGCCATGGTGGCCACCATCTCGGGCTTGAGCACGTTGCCGGCCGACAGGCCCAGGAACACGTCCGCCCCCACCATCACCTCGGCCAGCTTGCGCGCGTCGGTCTTCTGCATGAACTGGCGCTTGTCGTCGTCCATCAGCTCTTCGCGGCCTTCATACACCACACCAGCCAGGTCGGTGACGAACACGTTCTTGCGCTGCACGCCCACCTTGAGCAGCAGGTTCAGGCAGGCCAGGGCCGCCGCACCCGCGCCGCTGGTGACCAGCTTCACGTCTTCGATCTTCTTGTTGGCGACCTTGAGCGCATTCACGACGGCCGCCGCCACCGTGATCGCCGTGCCGTGCTGGTCATCGTGGAAGACCGGGATCTTCATGCGCTTGCGCAGCTCGCGCTCCACATAGAAGCAGTCGGGGGCCTTGATGTCTTCGAGGTTCACGGCGCCAAAGGTCGGCTCCAGTGCCGCAATCACCTCCACCAGCTTGGCGGGGTCCTTCTCGTCGATCTCGATGTCGAACACGTCCACGCCCGCGAACTTCTTGAACAGGACGGCCTTGCCTTCCATCACCGGCTTGGAGGCCAGCGCACCAATGTCGCCCAGGCCCAGCACGGCCGTGCCGTTGCTGATCACGGCGACCAGGTTGCCGCGCGAGGTGTAGCGGAAGGCGTTGGCCGGGTCCTTGACGATCTCTTCGCAGGGCGCGGCCACGCCGGGCGAGTAGGCCAGCGCGAGATCGTGCTGGTTGATCATCTGCTTGGTCGCGGCAATCGCCAGCTTGCCGGGCTTGGGAAACTCGTGGTACTCGAGAGCGGCACGGCGCAACTGGGCACGCTTGTCGGAATCGTTGTTGTTCTGGGCCGTGGTGTTCTCGGGCATTCAGTGTCTCCAACTCAGGGGTGAGGGGCCAAAACCGTACTCCAGCGGGTCTGCAGCAGGCTGTCAGCTTTGTAAGGGTCTGCGATTGTAGGGGGATGTGCGTAAAAACCCTAGTAAGCGAATCTGCTTACAGAGGGGCTGTTTGCCCATTGATTGTGTCGTGCGGGCAGGGTTTTGAGACCTCCGTATCCATGCACAAAAGCTATGAAGTGTTTTGCTTTTTGATGGGTAAGACCTCGGCATCCGAAAACGGGTCGCTTTATGGGCTCTTCTTGCGCCAAAAGACGGCATGCCACGCCAGCCATGCGCATTTACATGGCTCACCTTCAAACGCCCTGGCACGGCATAGAACGAAAAAAGGCCCCACGTGGGGCCTTTTCGTCGAGAAGTGGACGCTGGTGCTTCAGCGGCTGCTCGGGAAGCTGAACACCGCCCCCTCGCGCACGCCCGCCGAGGGCCAGCGCTGCGTGATGGTCTTGCGCTTGGTGTAGAAGCGCACGGCGTCGGGACCGTAGGCGTGCAGGTCGCCGAACAGGCTGCGCTTCCAGCCGCCGAACGAGTGGTAGGCAACCGGCACGGGCAGGGGCACGTTCACGCCCACCATGCCGACCTGGATGTGGTCGGTGAAGTAGCGGGCGGCCTCGCCGTCGCGGGTGAAGATGCAGGTGCCGTTGCCGTATTCATGGTCGTTGATGAGCTGCATGGCTTCCTGCAGCGTCTTCACGCGCACCACGCCCAGCACGGGGCCGAAGATTTCTTCCTGGTAGATCTTCATGCCGGGCTTGACGTTGTCAAACAGGCAGGCGCCCAGGAAATAGCCGTTCTCGTGGCCTGCCGCCACCTTCACGCCACGGCCGTCCACGACCAGCGTAGCGCCTTCTGCCACGCCGCTGTCCACATAGGCCTTCACCTTCTCGAAGTGGGGCTTGGTGACCAGCGGGCCCATGTCGTTGCTGTTGTCGGTGCCGGGACCGACCTTCATCTTGGCGATCTCGGTCTTGAGGCCCGCGATCACGGCGTCACCCACTTCGTCGCCCACGGCGACCAGCAGCGGGATGGCCATGCAGCGCTCGCCACACGAGCCGTAGGCCGCGCCCATCAGCGCGCTCACGGCGTTGCCTACGTCGGCGTCGGGCATCAGCACGGCGTGGTTCTTGGCACCGCCCAGGGCTTGCACGCGCTTGCCGTGTTTGCAGCCTTCGGCGTAGATGTATTCGGCAATGGGGGTCGAGCCCACAAAGCTCACGGCCTTGACGCGTGGGTCGCGCAGCAGCGTGTCTACGGCCAGCTTGTCGCCGTTGACGACGTTCAGCACGCCGGGCGGCAGGCCCGCTTCCAGCGCCAGCTGGGCGATGAACAGCGTGGAGGAGGGATCGCGCTCCGAAGGCTTGAGCACAAAGGTGTTGCCACACGCCACGGCCATGGGCCACATCCACAGCGGCACCATGGCCGGGAAGTTGAAGGGCGTGATGCCTGCAGTGACGCCCAGCGCCTGGAACTCACTCCATGAGTCGATGCTGGGGCCCACGTTGCGGCTGTGCTCGCCCTTGAGCAGTTCGGGCGCGTAGCTCGCGTATTCCACGTTCTCGATGCCGCGCTGCAGCTCGCCGTGCGCGTCGGCCAGCACCTTGCCGTGTTCGGCGGTGATCAGGGCGGCGATCTTGTCGGCGTTTTCTTCCAGCAGCACTTTCAGCTTGCTCATCACTCGCGCACGCTTGAGCGGCGGCGTGTTGCGCCAGGCCGGAAACGCGGCCTCGGCCGAGGCAATGGCCGCCTCGACCGTGGCCTGGCTTGCCAGGGCCACGCTGGTGGTGGACAGGCCGGTGGCGGGGTCAAACACGGGCTGCGTACGGGCGGTGTCGGCGACGATCTGGCCGTCGATGAGATGGCCGATGGTGGTGGTGACGTTTTTGTCGTGGTTCATGGTGATTCCAAGTAAAAAGTGCCACAAGCGCTAGTGAAACATGCGCTGATAGCTATCAAATTTATAGTATTCAAGCCGCAGCAACCTGGGGCTCCAGCGCGGGCAGCACATGCCCCAAGGCGCGGTCGATGAACTCCTGCTTCTCGCCCACCGGGGCAAAGTAGTGCAGCACTTCGCGCGCGGCGTCCAGCCCCTTGAGGCGGGCGATCAGCCACGCCACCAGGTACTGCGAGGCCAAGCACCCGCCCGCCGTGGCCACGTTGCCGTGTGCCGCAAACGCGCGTGGCACCACGTCCACGCCCGACTCCATCACCCACGGCTTGCTTGTCAGGTCCGTGCAGGCGGGCGTGCCGCTCAGCAGGCCCAAGCGGCTGAGCAGGAAGGTGCCAGAGCACTGCGCCGCCAGCAACTGGCGGGCGGGGTTCAGCACCCTTAGCTGTTCCATCAGCGCGGGGGTGTTGGCCACCTCACGCGTCTTCATGCCGCTGCCCACCAGCACCGCGTCGGCCTCAGCCAACTGGCTCAGGTCTTCGTGCGCGTCGATGGTCAGCCCGTTCATGGACGTGATGCGGGGCGTGGGGCTCGCAATGCGCACCTGCCAGTCCTTGTCGCCCAGCAGCGCGATGCGATTGAGCATGCCAAATGCCACCAGCGAATCCAGGTCGTTGAAGGCATCGAAGGTGAGGATGGAAATGCGCATGGAGGGGCAGGCTGGCTGGCGAAGGAAGCTCAGGCGGTTTCTTGCAGGGCGTCGCCCAGGGCGCTGATCAGGCGGTCGATTTCGGCCTGGGTGCTGATGAAGGGCGGTGCCAGCTGGATGGTGTCGCCACCGTAGCGCACGTAAAAGCCCTTCTTCCAGCAGTTCATGGCGATCTCATAGGGGCGCTTGGCAGGCTCGCCGGGCAGCGCCGCAATGGTGAAGCCGGCCGCCAGGCCAAAGTTGCGGATGTCGGCCACATGCTTGGCGCCCTTGAGGCTGTGCACAGCCTGCTCGAAGTACGGGGCCAGCGCCTTCACGCGGCCGATCATGTCTTCGTTTTGCAGGATGTCGAGCGCCGCAATGCCCGCCGCGCAGGCCACGGGGTGGGCCGAGTAGGTGTAGCCGTGCGGGAATTCGAGCATGTACTCGGGGCCGCCCGCGGCCATGAAGGTGTCGTAGATTTCCTTGGTAGCCACCACGCCGCCCAGCGGCTGCGCGCCGTTGGTGACCTGCTTCGCAAAGTTCAGGATGTCGGGCGTCACGCCGAAGGCTTCGGCACCCGTCCAGGCGCCGCTGCGGCCAAAACCGCTGATCACTTCGTCAAAAATCAACAAGATGTTGTTTTGGGTGCAGATCTCGCGCAGGCGCTGCAGGTAGCCCACGGGCGGGATCACCACACCGGCCGAGCCCGAGAAGGGCTCGACGATGACGGCGGCGATGTTCGATGCATCGTGCAGCGCAATCACTTCCAGCAAGCGGTCGGCCAGCTCTTTGCCCGTGGGCGGCATGCCCTTGTGGAACGAGCCTGCGGGCGGCTGGGTGTGGGGTAGGTGGTCGGCCTCCACGCCCTGGCCAAACAGCTTGCGGTTGGCCACGATGCCGCCCACCGAGATGCCGCCAAAGTTCACGCCGTGGTAGCCCTTTTCGCGGCCGATGAGGCGCGTCTTGGTGCCCTGGCCCTTGGCACGCCAGTAGGCGCGGGCCATCTTCAGAGACGTGTCGGCCGACTCGGAGCCCGAACCGGTGAAGAACACATAGTCCAGCCCTGCAGGCGTCAGTTCCTTCACGCGGTTGGCCAGCTCGAACGACAGCGGGTGGCCAAACTGGAAAGCGGGCGCGTAATCGAGCTTCATCGCCTGCTTGCCGATGGCTTCGGCGATCTCGCGGCGGCCATGGCCCAACCCGGAGCACCACAGGCCCGACAGGCCGTCAAAAATCTTGCGGCCTTCGCTGTCGGTGAAATAGGCGCCGCTGGCCTCCACGATCATGCGCGGGTTGGCCTTGAACTGGCGGTTGGCCGTGTAGGGCATCCAGTGCGCGTCCAGCCACTCGGCGTCCATGCGGGGGCCTTCGGCACCGGCGGCGGGTTTTTCGATGTTGACGAAGCTCATGGGGTTCTCCAGTGCAAGGCGGCAAAAAAATGCAGGCAACCCCAGCGGGCTGGGGCTTGACGTAGGGCATTGTTGCGCCGCCTGTTAATCTCTCAAATAATCCAATATCAATGTTTACTTGACGATTTATGCAAGTAAAGGACCCCGCTCCACCCCCACCAATCTCCGCGCCTGCCGGACCTGGAAAACACCGCGCCGTGCTGGGCCAGCTCAGCGACATGGACCTGCGCCTTTTGCAGGTCTTCAAGAGCGTGGTGGAGTGCGGCGGCATGTCGGCC
>NZ_QAIM01000077.1:0-5002 GCF_003061035.1 Acidovorax sp. HMWF018 | reverse complement strand
TGCATGTGGAAGTGCGAATTTGATCATTCCCGAGTATTGATTTCGGGCGACTGGTTGCGTTTCATTAATAAGTGCTGCCACGGGCCAAGATAAATACTCCATGTTTCTATATAAACAAGTAAAGGCTGAGGAATGAGAAAAGGTGTTGCGGTTATCGGAGTATTGCTTATGTGTGCAGGCGCGATAGCCGCAGACTGGGCATTTGAATTCAAGCCAGTCAATGCGCAAATGGCAATTTACTCTGGAGGTTTGGGCGATCCAGCAGCACCCACAGCCCAAGACGCCAAAGTGTCATTCCATGTGCAGGGTAGAGCTGCACGCGACTTGTTTGACCGCATGGGGCCCGACGTGAAGAGTGAGTGTGGGTCCGACCCGAAAACGCGTGCAAGAGTCCGTGACCGCCTTCAGTGCATTCGCTATTCCCCATCCGACTACAGCTGCTATTTCGGCTTTGATCTGAAAGACGGGAAAAGCATCGGCGGCAATATCTGTTGAGTGAGGCCAGACGACCTGCTGCTCAATGGGGGGCGTTTTCTCCGCTAGGCAGGACGCATGCGGATGCATGGCCGCGGTGGGTTGTCCGTGCCTGACCCATTCCAAAATCGCCTAAGCCCTTTGATCAGGGTTGCACCAAGGCATTTTTCGCTTTAGCCCGGGTCCGCCCCACCCGCACTCTCCGCCATCTCCAACTGCATCATCACCATGTTGACCAGCGTGTGCACCGAAGGTCGCCCGGTCTCGATCACGTAGTGGGCGGTTTCTCGGTACAGGTGGTCGCGCTGGGCGTAGAGGTCGCGCAGCTTGTCCATGGGGTTGCCGCCTTGCAGCAGGGGGCGGGTCTTGTCGTGTTTGACGCGCTTGAAGATTTCTTCGGGCGAGGCGCGTAAGTACAGCACATTGCCGAACTGGCGCAGCACCTCGCGGTTCTCGGGGCGCAGCACGGCGCCGCCGCCGGTGGAGAGCACCATGCCGCCGGGCTGCTGGGCCACGTCGGCCAGCACCTGGGATTCGATGTCACGGAAGCGGGCTTCGCCTTCAACCTCGAAGAAGCTGCGGATGGTGGTGCCCAGGGTCTGTTCCAGCCGGTGGTCCAGGTCGATGAAGGGCACACCCGCCCGGTGGGCCAGTTGCCGGCCGACGGTGGATTTGCCCGAGCCGGGCATGCCGACCAGTGCGCAGCGAATCTGCATAGGTTCAAAAAAGAGGTCTGGGGGAGGGCCTGCGTACTGCGGATGGGGCTGTTTCGCGTGCCGTAACTGGGCGTTGAGTGTAAGCCGGGGCCCTGTTGCCATGCGCAGCGATTGCAACTGGCGCGACCCCAGCGAGGGACGCCGAGCAAGGGCCGCCCCGCAGCGAGGGCGTCGTCCCCCTGCCCGCGCCCAGCGCGAAGCGGGGGGCTGAGGGACGCGGCTCCAAGCCTGCCTGCGCAGGCTTGGACGGCCTGAAGAGCTGCCGTCTCTGGCGGCTGCGCGGTGGCGTGCGCTCAGTGGGTGGGGCTAATCACAGCGCGGCATACACCAACGCCGGGTACAGCTCGCACAGGTACCGCAGCTGGCCGGGCGCCTGGGTGAGCAGGATGGCGAACAGGTCTTCCGCAGGGTCCACAAAAAAGAAGGTGCCGCCCAGGCCGCTCCAGCTGTAGTGCCCGGCCGATCCAGGGCGGGTGGCCTGGCCGGTGGCGGTGCGCACGGCCACGCCCAGGCCAAAACCGTAGCCGGTGGGCAGGATGTCGCCTGCCACAGGCAGACTACCCAGGTGGTCGGCGGTCATGAAGTCCACCGTGGCGCGGCCCAGCAGGCGCACGGGGGCGCCAAGGCCATCGGGCCCGGGGGCCGTGCCCCGGCCCAGCATGAGCTGCAGGAAGCGCGCGTAGTCGCTGGCGGTAGACACCAGCCCGCCACCGGCCGACTCGAACACGGGCGGTGCGGTCACGTCGATCAGTGGCATGCCGAGCCCGGTCTGCGGGTCGCGCTCAAAGGCTTCGGCCAGGCCGTGCTGCTGCGCGGCAGGCACCGAAAAGCCCGTGTCGTGCATGCCCAGCGGGCCAAACACGCGGCGTTGCAGGAGGGCGCCCAGGCTTTCGCCCTCAATCACCTCCAGCACCGCGCCCAGCACGTCGGTGGCGCGGCTGTATTCCCAGCGGGTGCCGGGCTGGTGGACCAGGGGCAAGGGGCCCAGCGCGGCGGCCAGTTCGGCGTTGCTGTGGCGGCGCGAGCCGATGCGCGCCGCGCGGTAGGCGTCGGGCACGGTGCCCGCCTCCCACGCGTAGCTCAGGCCGGCGGTGTGGCGCAGCAGGTCGTGCACCGTGGCCTCGCGTTGCACCGGGGTGGTGGTGCCGGTGGCTTCGTCGTACACGCGCTGGCCTGCAAACGCGGGCAGGTAGTGCGACACGGGGTGCGACAGCAGCAGGCGGCCTTCTTCCATGAGCATCATCGCCACCAGCGAGGCGATGGGTTTGGTCATGGAATAGATGCGGAACACCGTGTCGGGCGCCATCGCGGGCACTGCCGACTCGGCGCTGGGCGGGCGCTGGTGGCCCACGGCCGTGTGCAGCACGGTGTGGCCCTGGTGGTGGATGAGGGCCACGGCACCGGGCAGCAGGCCCTGGTCCACATGGGTTTGCAGCACAGAGCGCAGGCGGGCGAGGGCAGAGGGGTTCATGGCGGCTGGAGGAGGGTTTTGAGGCAATTTGGGCCGGTAGCGCTAGTGCATATTGCGCTGATAGCTATCAAAAAAAGAGCGCATGGGGTAGACCTTTTAATGGGGCTCAGGACTCCGTGTCAGCGGCACGGCTGCGCTCTTGCTCCTGCAGTTCGCGCCATTGCACCTTGCCCGTGCCGGACTTGGGCAGGCTGTCCACCAGCTGCACGATGCGTGGGCTTTTGTAGGCGGCCATGTGTTCGTGGCTCCAGTCGATGATGGACTGCTCGCTCACCTGGCCCTTGAAGGCGTCGCGCAGCACGACCAGGGCCTTCACCGTCTCGCCCCGGCGCTCGTCGTGGGCGGCGATCACGCACACCTCCTGGATCGCAGGGTGGGCGTACATCATGGCCTCGACCTCGGCGGGCCAGACCTTGAAGCCCGAGGCGTTGATCATGCGTTTGAGCCGGTCCACCATGAAGAAGTAACCGTCCTCGTCCACCTGCGCCAGGTCGCCCGTGCGCAGAAAACGCTTGCCGTCCAGCGTGATAAAGCTGTCGGCCGTGGCCTGCGGGTTGTTCCAGTAACCCAGCATGACCTGCGGGCCATGCACCACGATCTCGCCAATCTCGCCCGGTGGCAGTTCGGTAAAGGTGGCTGGGTCCACCACGCGCGCATCCACGTCGAACACCGGGATGCCCAGGCACTGCGGCTTGGGGTGGTGGGGCGGGTTGATGTGGGTGGCGGCCATGGTTTCGGACATGCCGTAGCCCTCCACGTAGTCCAGTCCGGTCAGGTCCTTCAGCTGCTGCGCCACGGCCTTGGGCATGGCCGCGCCGCCGCCGCGTATGGCCTGGATGCTGCTGATGTCGTAGTCGGCAATGCGCGGGTTGGCCAGAAAGTCCACCACCATGGTCGAGATGGCCTGCCAGATGGTGACCCGGTAGCGCTGGATGAGCTGGGCGGCCGCGTCACGGTCCCAGCGCGGCAGCACGACCACGGTGGCGCCCACAAACAGCGGGCCGTTCATGCTGCCCGATAGGCCGGTGACGTGGAACAGCGGCAGCACCGCGAGGTAGGTCGAATCCTGCGTGCGCGCAAACCACTGCACTCCGCCCACCAGCGTGCTCATGGCGCTGCGGTGCGTGTGCATGCAGCCTTTGGGGTGGCCCGTGGTGCCCGAGGTGTAGGGCATCACGCACAGGTCGTCCGGCCCGGTGGTGATGGGGCCGGGGGTGCGCTGCTGCGCGAGCATGTCGCTCCACAGCGTGACGCCCGGGGCATCAATGGCCTGGCGCGGTGCCGACACGAAAGCGGGCACGGGCAGGTCGGTGGGCACCTGCAGGTAGTCGCTGTACGCGGCCACGATGAGGTGCTGGAGCTTGCCCTCACCAGACTCTTCGCCCGCTACATCCACCAGCGGCTGGGCCTGTGCATGCAGGTCCTGCGGCACAAAGGCCACGGTCGCGCCGCTGTCGTGCACATAGTGGCGCAGCTCGTCGGTGCGGTTCATGGGGTTCACCGGCACCACCACCGCGTTGGCGCGCAGGATGCCGTAGAACGCCAGGATCCACTGCGGGCTGTTCTGCATGTACAGCAGCACCCGGTCGCCCGCCTTCACGCCACACACCTGCTGCAAGAAGCCCGCAATGTGCTCCGCCTGCTGCTGGAACTGCCGGAAGGTCACCAGCGTGTCGTAGAACACCAGAAAAGGCTTGTCCGGGTAACGCGCGGCCGACACCTCGGCGTTGTGGAACAGATGGGTCTGCGGCAGCGTGAGGTGGCGAGACAGGCCGGGCGGCCAATGGGCGAGGTGGCGGTCGGACATGGGTTACGGCACTCTGGGTTGGTTCGTGCGGGGCGCAGACCTGACGAAGCAGGTCGCGCCCCAGGGGGCGTTAAATCAAGCTAGCGCCACCATCCACCACGATGGACTCGCCCGTGATGTGCCGCGAGGCGTTGGACGCCAGGAACACCACCGCGCCTTTGAGGTCCTCTTCGCCGCCAATGCGGCGCAGGGGCGTGCGCTCGATCATCGCAGGGCCCAGCTTTTCAATCAGGCCGCTGGCCATTTTGCTGGGGAAGAAGCCGGGGCAGATCGCATTGACGCGAACGCCGTAGTGCCCCCATTCGGACGCCAGCGTGCGCGCAAAGTGCAGCGCGGCGGCTTTGGAGGTGTTGTAGGCAATGGTGTTCATGCCCGGGGGCGTGCCCTTGAGCGCGGCCACCGAGGCCGTGACGATGATCGAGCCCTTGCCGCGCGGGATCATGCAGCGCTTGCCCACTTCGCGCGACAGGAAGAACGGCGCGCTCACGTTCAAGTCCATCACCTTGTGCCAGGCGGCGTCGGGGTAGTCCTCGG